>QMRZ01000074.1 GCA_003649495.1 Thermoprotei archaeon
CTCCGCCCCTATACGTCAGAAAGCTCGCAGCCGCGCTAAACGCATCCCTTCTCACCCCGCCGCGCAGCCTCACTGTTGAGGAGAAGAGAGAACTCGTCAACAAATACCTGGAGGGCCTAGAGATACCCCTCAGGGTTAGAGACGCGCACCAACGCGACGCCCTAGCAGCCGCGCTCTACGCGTATAGGAGGCTCTCCCCAAAGTTCGCCGAGGTGCGGGAGAAGATTAGGAAGCTAGGCCTTGACGTGCCCGAGGAGGAAGTGGAGGCCCTTGTCATTAAGGGGATGGCGATCTGGGACGCAATAAGAGCTGTCTCACGCAAGTACTACTTGCCAGTCGTTAGGAGGAGAGCTGTAGAGCAGAGGGGGGAGGTCGAGGATAAGAGGCTGCACGAAGAGCTATACAACAGGGTGCTCACCCTCTCTAGGCGCGTTAAGGAGTTAGAGGCTGACAAGAGAGAGCTACTAGGCAAGCTGAGGGTCCTCGAGGATCAGCTGCAGAGGATACTGAAGGCTCAGAGCTTCGAGGCTCGCAGGGGTAGGCTTGTGGAGACTCTGCAGAGCAGGCTTAAGAGGGCGCTTGACGAGAGTGAACGCCTACGCGCAGAGCTTGAAGAGCTGAAGGACAGGGTTAGGAGGTTAGGAGATGTGGTCCAGCAGGCAGCGGTGGGCGATGTAATCCTAGCACCGCGCGTCGGCAGCATTACTGATCTCCGGGATGTTGCGCCACCCGGCGGCATTATCGTGGTTGGTGCCCTGCAGCCAGGCGAGTACGAGGCATTGCTAGAGGCAGTATCAAAGCTGAGGCCCAGAGCTATAATATGTGAGCAGGGGTTTGACAGCCGCTACGCCGAGATCCTAGCCTGCCGCGATGTAGCGCTACTCAAGGCGTCTGAGGTCGAGCCGCTCGATAGGATAGGGGACGTCTACGTGTATAGGAGGAGCGAGCTGGAGGAGGCTATCAAGAGGAGGTTGAGCGAGCTCGAGGAGGTTAGCGGGACGAGGCTCAGGGAGTCCCTCAGGAGGATAATAGAAGAGTACCGCGCCGAGCGGCTGCGGAGGCTGAGGCTTAGAACAGGGTGATCCTGCCCTCCACTATCTCGCTCAGCAGCTTAGTGATGCCGTCAAGGCCCTCTCTCACTATGGCCTCAGCCTCCTTAGCAGCGCTAGCGTAGGCCTCCTCGCTGGCCACCAGCCCCACGTAGGCTATGAGCGGCTCATTGATCGGCCTTCCTATCTGGCTTAGCAGTTTAACGTACGCCTCATCAACATCCGTCTCCTCCACTATCCGCCTAGCTAGGATGTTGGCTAAGACGTTATAGAGCTTGCCAACGTGGTTCACGGGGTTCTTGCCAGCAGCGGCCTCCATTGACATGGGTCTCATGGGGGTGATCAGCCCGTTAACCCTATTGCCCCGCCCCGTGGCTCCATCATCTCCATGCTCAGCTGAAGTTCCCGTGACCACCAGGTAATAGCCGCTCTCGTCACGCGCCCTAGGGTCATCACCTGTGTTAACGTAGACCCTCACCTCCTTCTCCGTAATCTTCGCCGCCAGGTCCTCTACCCTCCTCTTAACCTCCTCCTTAGCGTAGAGATACTCATCTCTACTCCTTAAGTGCCTAGAGATCATAGCCACGGCTACTGTAAGCTCTATGCAGGACCCCCTCCTGAGCCCCATCACCTTCACGTCTTCCCCAACCATGGGGAGCTCCCTCTTTAACTCCGGTGAGTTTAGGTATCGCTCAACTTCGAGGACCAGCTTCTCAGTCTCGCTGAGGGGGGCGAAACCCACTCCAAGCGATGTATCGTTAGCCCCCGGGTACTTGCCTCTCCTCTCGAATATCGAGATTAGGTCGGCTGATCCCCTGCCTATCTTATAATCTATTATCACATGCCTCTCGGGGTCCAGATATCTGAAGCTCCTCCTTATCCAGTCCTTAGCGGCCCTCAGCACTATGGGGCCTATTGGGACTACCTCAACCCCCCCTCTCTCAGTCCTCACTTCAGCTGTTGCCCTGCCCGCTACTATGATGTACATCGGGGCAATTACCTCGCCTCCCCCGAACTTGGGCCTGGCCTGCCCGCCCACTACTAGGACCTTATCGACGTTGTGGTGCAACACCTCCCCAAACCTCTTGATATACTCCTTACACAGCGCCACGCTAACAGCCTCAGCCACGGCATCGGCTATATAGTCTGGGTGGCCGAGCCCCTTCCTCTCAACGAGCTCGATGGACCTCAGGCTTATGGGGGGTACCTCTAACCTCTCCACAACTAGGTTATCATGCTTCATAGGCCTCCAGCTCACCTCTTGAAGCTTAGGCTGTTATAGCGTTAACTCTACTATTACTAATGCTCATATCTCTAGATCACTATCTTGTCGTCCCTCACCGCGACGAATACTATGTTGCTGCCCCGTATGAAGATCCGCCCATAATTCACGAGAGGGTTCCCATCCTCCCCCACCTGTACTGCGTCGCCAAGTATTATGTTCATCGATAGGTCAGCGCTCTCAATCCTACCCACGTACTCGCTGCCATCCTTGAGCTTCACTAGCACCTCTACGCCCAGGTCCCTCAGCCTAGCCAGCAGCTCCAGCGGCCTCTCATAGCCAAGCCTGCTCATAGTGAAGCACCGCAGTGACACGAATCCTATCTCCATCCTCTTAAAGGCTTTTCCACCGCCTCAGAGCCAGGTTACCTTTATCTTAAGCCCGTAGTGAGATGCTTGTGAAGTGTGCTGCCTGTGGTAGAGAGAGGGTAGCTGCGAAAATCCTCGGCAAGTATTACTGCTACGAGTGTGGCAGCAAGCTTGTGAAAGAACACATCGCCCGTCTCTTAAAGGGGCTCGAGAAGAGGGGATTAGTAAAGGTAACCTAAACGGAGCTAGCCTTTAGCATAGGACATCAACCCAGCTTCGAGCCGTGATGTAGCACCATGATTCACTCTAAGCTTCAGGGCACCCCCCTACACGCTTCAAAACTTCTTCACTAGTTTGCCGTTGAGATTCTTAACTCAATTCTCTGCGTATCAGACTCCATACGGTAAACTACCCTGCACGTAACTTGTTCCTTGAGTGGTTAGTGCTTGAAAGACGCGTCTTGGACGTAGCATTAAGTGACTGGGGGACATTACTGTGAGCGGGTGGGGAAAGCTTGAGACCAGCTATTCACGTGAAATAGATGGGGCCCCGGCCGGGATTTGAACCCGGGTTCTCCGGCTCCACAGGCCGGCGTGTTGGACCGGGCTACACCACCGGGGCAACATATGACTAGAGCCAGCGGTTAAAAGGCTTGCCTCGGGTCATGTTTTTGTACCTTAGGACCTCCCCACGCGCGTGGACTTGAGAGGATTTGAGAGGGGAGCTAGGGCCATGTTCTCCTTCCCCAGCGTAGCTAAAATACTCGTAGTGGACGCGGCTTTGGCGCCTCTCTCCCTCATGGCTGGCTGCAGCCCCCTGTATCTGATGCACGTGCTCCTCATACTCCCCCTAGTCTTCACCCTCCTAGCTGGGAAGCTCGCCAACCCACGGCGCGCGTACGGCCTTTCACCCCTCTTCTTAGCGTGGGCCACGACCGTCTCCTGGCTGTGGGGATACAGCTCGCTCATGCTCCTGCCTCCCTCCCTCCTCCTGACGATCCCCCTTAGGTTCTTCACTGGATCTGCGGTCAGGGGCTACTTGCCCTCCTTGTTAGCACTTCTCCTCATGACAGTATCAGCTACTCCCATGCAGCTGGCAATGGCGGCGTCCCTCGCTATACTCTCGGCAGTTGGCGTAGAGGTGCTCGCCAGATGGCTAGATCGCAGGATTACTGAGGTTAGCGAGAGTGGTCTGAGGCTGGTAATAGCATTCATTAATTACATGTTAGGAGGGGATAAGAAGTCGTTTGAGGAGGAACTGAAGAAGCTTGGGCAGCGGAGGCGTGTGCCGATTTACGCGCTGGACTTGTTAGATGATATGGGGAGGGTATGGGGAATTGTGACAATACCACACGTTCACCCGGGCCCCTATAGGGATGTAGGCAGCAGCAATATGCCCTCTAGGCTCGTGACCGCAGCTAGCCGCAGGGGGCTTGAGATCGTAGTACTACATGGAGCTTCAAGTCATGGAGAGGACCTAGCCTCTTCAAGAGACGTAGACCGTCTAATACAGCTTCTCCTGGAGGGACATGGCGAGGTACTCTGTGAGGGCGTGCGATTAGGAGTTGGGCTAGCGAGTGATGAGCGTTTTAGGGCACTAGCACTATGCCTTGAGGGCGGCGCTGCGATAGCGGTAGTTGAGCGGCTCGATGGCGGGATGGAGGACGTGCCGCTACAGCTCGTGGATCATCTACGTAGTATGGACATCATAGCGCTCGTCGATGCGCATAATAGTTACGATGAGGACCGCCCTAGCCCTAGCCCCGGCAGTGATCTTGCCTCCTCACTCCTAAGCTGCGTCAGAGCCGCACTTAAGGCTGCTAGATCACAGATGAAGGATGGATGGCGCATATCCATAGCCTCGATGAGGGGCAAGTATGACCTAGAAGTGGGCAGCGCCGGGATATCGGTGCTCACACTAGCTAACACTCGCCAACTGCTACTAGTAACATTCGACTCCAATAATATGCTCAGGGAACTCAGAGACAGACTCTACGCATCGTTTTCAGGCAAGGCTGACATAATGATTACCACTACTGACACACATGAATTGACTGGAGCTATTGCAGGAGAGACTTACAGACCCTTAGGCACCTCGATGAGGCTAGATGAGCTACGCAAACTCATAGATGTTCTCGTTGACCGAGCCTCAACGGGCCTTAGGCCCCTCAGGTACAGGTTCAGGAGGATAGACTTTGAGGGAGTATTCCTTAATCCTCAAAAGCTGGAGTTGCTCTCACACATAGCTGAGAAGAGCATAAGGTATGTATTTGCACTCCTATTAACTCACGTCCTCATCTTCCTGTTAACTCCCTTATTCATCTGAGGTCTAAAGTGTGCAAATGCATACTCTATTCTTAGCAACTCTCCACGTCGCGCTCTACAACTTGAAAGATCCTTACATTACCTCCATAATGCTCTACAAGCTTAGCTACTGCTAGCGCAGCTTTCTTGCCCTTACACAACAAGACACTCTTCTGAACAAAGTCCACACCTCCAAGCCTCTCAATTAAAATCCTGAGATTCCGATAGAAGCGTAAGGGTATCCGTCCCCCTCTTCCCACGCTAAAGTCATATACGACTAGGTAGTCGCCATTCCCACCTGCACACTCAAGCTCTAGTAAGAGCTTATCCGCTATCGACTTCCTAGGCACGCTCACCTGTCTCATCACGCTAATTGAATATAACGTTTGTTTCATCACCCGTTTATCCCTACTGTTCTACTCCACACCTAACGCCCACTAATTCATCGGGGCATCCAATTGTAGTGGCACATGAAAGCTTGATGGATCTGACAGCAGAAGTTGCGAGGGCCATTAACCTAGGTTTAACCTACGGGGTGCAGAGCACGACTCTCAGCTCCTTAGGCTCATCCCGCTATAAGAGCGCGTTGCTATCTATTCTGTTAGCGCGCCTTGAAGCTGTACACCCCCCTATTTCCAGTGGAACATGTGTTTGTACAGCTTTTTCTCAAGAGTGAGGAGAAGAGAAGAGATTTAGTAGCTAAAGGTGGAATTTCCAGGGGTTCCACTTGAAGTGAAGGGGTCGGACGTCATTCTACACTCCACAAGTAGTTTTCTACTAGAAGAGAGTAGATTACTGTGTGTGAAGAACGAGTTGAAGAACCCCTTTGTTTCCACTGGAGAAAATGGAAATGTAATATTAATACTCTTTTCAAGATAAATTGTCTTTATAAAGAGCTTTTCAATTACAACTCTGGAGATTTTTGAAATATTTTCAGAAAGAGATTGAATAATGATTATACAGGCTTTCTACATCAGTTATTTTAAGCGATGCGTTAGTCTAATGCTCCAAGTCAGTAAAGACTGCAGCAATGGCGCCTAAGATCAGGATCGAGGATACCCTGCCCTCTGGGGAGAAGATAACAATAACACTTGAGGGCCCATCCCTCTCTAAGACTAGGGTGCTCCAAATTCTGGATTTGTTGAAGATAATGAGTGGTGAAGTAGGGGGGGCGGAGCAGAGCACGTTGAAGGAGAGAATATGGAGCATCATTAAGGAGAGATTTGGGGGAGGTGAGTGGTTCACGATAAGGGATGTTCATCAGGCACTGACGGAGTTTGAGCCTGGGATTAGGATCAGTACGGTTGCCACCTACATTACCAGGTTCGTGGCCGAGGGGCGTCTAATCAAGAGAGGCCGTAGGCCCACGACTAGGTACAGGGTAAGGGCGGCGATCGCTAGAGTCTAGCCTCTCTCCCGCCAGAAGCCTGCGAAGAACTTCATCAAGTCGCTGCGCGTTACTATGCCGATAGGCTTGCCTTCCTCTATCACGAGTACTGCAGGCACTTCTGACCTCAGGAGCTTTACAACACTGCTTAGCTTAGAGTTTTTCGAAATCATGGGCAGAGGCTCCGACATTACGTCTATCGCCCGCATGTGTAGAGCTCTCTCCCTATACTTTAGGAACGCATCGACCACGTCGCGCTCATGTATAGTCCCTATGACGTAGCCACTCTTATCAACCACCGGGACTTGAGAGATGCCGTTATCCCACATTACCTTCACTATCCTCTCAACACTCTCATCGACGCTGACTGTAATGACTGGGGAGTGCATGACTCTATCGACCGTCACTTCCTCTTCAACATACTCCCTAAGAGCATTGTAGATCTTCGCTAACGTGGAGAGCCGCGGGTTAACAGTGCCTGCCTCGATCCTCGCTATGAGCGACTGGCTAACGCCAGCACGTTTTGCCAACTCGGCTTGAGTCAGTCCAGCCCTCCTCCTCAGAGCTCTAAGCTCCTCTGGCGTCGGTATGAACTCCATGACTAGTGAGAGATTGACTGAGAAGAATAAAAGTGTGGCGTGCCTGTCGCGCATTAGTGAGGTTGGCCTGGAGACCCATGGAATGGTGGGGCCGCCGGGATTTGAACCCGGGTCCCTCCGCAGCCCCTATGGGGCTTACGCGGGCCCGAGCCGCGCATCCCACCAGGCTGGACCACGGCCCCCATAAGCTGGCGTGGGCATTCCCCTTAAGAATTTCGTCGCGTACACTACCTGTTATGCCTGTAGAGCTAGGAGAGCTCATAGCTGAGGTTAAGCGTGTTGTGTGGGGGATTTATAGGGGCGCTAGGCTGCCCCCCTCGCACGACTTCAGCCACGTGTTACGCGTGGGCGAGCTAGCGAGTGAGATAGCGGAGGGCGAGGGGCTTAGTGAGCGGGAGCTGGGCTTGGTGGTGATAGCGGCGGTATTACGTGGTGTGGGTA
>QMRZ01000075.1 GCA_003649495.1 Thermoprotei archaeon
GAGCTTCTCCAGGCTTCGCGAAAACTAGATAAGAGTAGCTGGGGGATAAGCCGTGGAGCCGGGGTGGCCGAGTGGACCAAGGCGCCGGCCTGGAGCGCGCCTGGATAGCCGGTACCCCCCTGGGGTGCCCGGGTTCGAATCCCGGCCCCGGCGCCACCTACTTCTAGCCTGGTGGCGTGGAAGGATTTATTACTCGCCGTGCCGAGGCTGGCCGGGGGGTTGTAGTGAGCGAGGAGGAGGTCTTCAAGCATATAGTGAGGATAGCGGACAAGGACCTGCCGGGGGACAAGAACATAGTGTACGCTCTAGCCCTCATCAAGGGGATAGGGGTCAATACGGCGTACGCGCTCTGCCGCAAGCTGGGGATAGACACTAGGAGGAAGCTGGGCTCTCTCAGTGAGGAGGAGATAAGGAAGGTGGATGAGGCGGTGAGGGAGCTACACAAGCTGGGGCTCCCCGCCTGGCTCTACAATAGGCGCAGGGACCCGTACTTCGGCGTGGATAGGCACCTGGTGGGGGCCGAGCTAGTGCTGGCGGTGAAGACGGACATAGAGCTCATGAAGAAGATAAGGTGCTGGAAGGGGATAAGGCACATGCTGGGCCTCAAGGTGAGGGGTCAGCGGACCAGGACCACTGGCAGGACTGGCTTAACCGTGGGCGTTAGGAAGCCGAGGAAGTAGCGGAAAGGCTATAAGGCGGCTGTCGCCCCCATTGTCGCAATGGGCGACCCAAAGAAGCCGAGGAAGAAGTGGGAGGGCCCGACCCACCCATGGCGCAAGGATGTGCTACAGGCGGAGCTCACCCTAGTGGGCAAGTACGGGCTTAGGAACAAGAGGGAGCTGTGGATCGCCAAGACCCTGCTCAGGAGGATAAGGGCTAAGGCTAGGAGGCTGCTTGCCCTGCCGCCGGGGGAGAGGGAGCTGAGGAGCAGGCCCCTGATCTCGAAGCTCTACCACATGGGCCTCCTGCCCAGCCCCGACGCGTCGCTCGACGACGTGTTGAGGCTGACTGTCGAGGACGTGCTGGAGAGGAGGCTCCAGACGCTGGTGTTCAGGAAGGGGCTGGCCAGGACGATATACCAGGCGCGGCAGCTGATAGTCCACGGCCACATCGCAGTCAACGGCAGGAGGGTCAGGAGCCCCGGCTACCTGGTGTCGCGCGAGGAGGAGGAGGCGATAGGCTTCTACCCCCTGTCCCCTCTGGCCAAGAGGGCGGCTGAGGCGGGCGGGTAGCCTTAAATAGGTGTTCCCATCTCTCCCTCCGATGTCTCAGGAGGAGGGTAGGGGCGGCGAGGCCCAGTTCAGGCTACCCAGCCCTAAGAGGAGCGAGGTAGGGATAGCGTGGATCTACGCCAGCTACAACAACACCGTCATACACATAACCGACCTCACGGGCTCCGAGACGATAGCCAGGGTCTCGGGGGGGATGATAGCGAAGGCTGACAGGGATAAGCCGAGCCCGTGGGCGGCGATGCAGGCCGCCATGAGAGCTGCTAAGATCGCGCTGGACAAGGGCATAAGGGTAGTCCACGTGAAGGTCAAGGCGCCCGGCGGCTATGGGCCCAAGACCCCCGGGCCTGGCGCGGGGCCGGCGATAAGAGCCCTCGTCAGGGCGGGCCTCATCGTGGACAGGGTCGAGGACGTGACGCCGCTGCCCACCGACACGATAAGGAAGCCGGGCGGCAGGAGAGGGCGGAGGGTGTAGCCTACTCGAGGAGGAAACCGAGCTCCTCGTCAACGACGCGGGGATCTAGCTTCTCGTACCTCTCAGTTGACCCCACGTCGTACCAGAACGCGTCGCTCAGGTACGCCTCCACTCTCTGCCCCCTCTCTATCAGCGCGGGTATGAAGTCCCTCATGAGATCTGCCTCGCCCCTGTCCAGGACTATGTCCTCCAGGTAGCTAAGCGCGTCCACCCTGACTGCCAGGACTCCTATGACCACGGGCTTGCCGAGCGGGGGCTTCTCCACCAGCCTGACTATCCTCGTCCCCTCGACCTCTGCTACGCCCACGCTCACGGTGTAGTGGGTGGAGAGGGCTAGGGTGGCCACGGCCCCCGTGTTGAAGTGGTGGGAGAGTAGTGCTGAGATGTCGAGGTTGGTCAGGATGTCGCCGTAGTAGACGAGCACGTCGCTGTAGCCGTCGAAGACCCCGCGCCTGTACGCGTTGTATAGGGCACCGCCATTGCCCCTCAGGCTCGGGTCGTCCCACACGTAGTCTATCCTCACCCCGAACCTGGCGCCATCGTCGAAGTAGTTTACTATCTGCTCGGCCTTGTAGTTGACGAGGAGCGCGAGCTCCCTAACCCCGTGATGCCTGAGGAGCCTGACGACGTACTCGAGGAGTGGCTTCTGCCTAGAGCCTATGGGTATCATGGCCTTCTGGAAGTAGTAGGTGAGGGGCCTGAGCCTGACCCCCTTGCCCCCGCACAGGACTGCCCCCTTAACGCGCCTCTCTGCCATCAGGGAGATGATGCGGGGGATTCTATAATGACTTTTCTTCCACGGCGCTGGCGTTCAGCATAAATACTCGAGCCCCCGAAGTAGAGGCGGTGAGGGGGGTGTACGTGACTGAGGACGACTTCATTATAACCCTCGTGAGGGGCAGGTGGATCCTGGACTCGAGGGGCAACCCGACGGTCGAGGCCGACGTGGGCACTGCCGGCGGGGGCTACGGCACGGCAGCTGTGCCGGCTGGCGCTTCGAAGGGCGCGCACGAGGCCCTCGAGCTTAGGGATGGGGGCAAGGAGTTCCACGGGAGAGGGGTTGAGAAGGCAGTGAGGAACGTGAACGAGGTCATAGCTAAGGAGATCGTGGGGATGGACGCGAGGGATCAGGCCGCCATAGATAAGGCGATGATAGAGCTGGACGGCACCCCCAATAAGTCGAGGCTGGGCGCCAACGCCATCCTGGCGGTGTCCCTGGCCGTGGCGAAGGCCGCGGCGAGCACCTACGGCCTGCCGCTGTTCCAGTACTTGGGCGGTAAGCTGGCGCGCGTGCTGCCGACCCCCCTGATGAACATAATTAATGGGGGCAAGCACGCGGGTAACGAGCTGAGCATCCAGGAGTTCATGATCGTGCCAGTGGGAGCCGACTCCTTCGCTGACGCCCTGAGGGTGGCGTGCGAGGTCTACTACAGCCTGAGGGAGCTGCTGATCGAGAAGTACGGGAGGAGCGCGGTCAACGTGGGCGATGAAGGGGGCTTCGCGCCGCCGATGAGGGAGAGCCGTGAGGCTCTCGACGCGCTAGTCACGGCGATTAAGCGGGCTGGCTACGAGCCGGGCTCCGACGTCCTGCTGGCCATAGACGCCGCTGCCACCAGCTTCTACTCAGACGGGGTCTACAGGATCGACGGGAGGGAGCTATCCAGGGATGAGCTCCTCGACTACTACTGCCAGCTGGTCGACGAGTACCCGATAGCCTCCATCGAGGACCCCTTCTACGAGGAGGACTTCGAGGGCTTCAAGCTGATAACCGAGAAGCTGGGGCCCAGGGGGATCCAGGTCGTGGGCGACGACCTCTTCGTCACTAACATAAACAGGCTGTCGAAGGGCATTGAGATGGGCGCTGGAAACGCGCTCCTCCTCAAGGTCAACCAGATAGGGACGCTCACTGAGGCTCTCGAGGCGGCCTTCAAGGCCCTACGCAGCGGCTGGAACGTAATAGTCTCGCACAGGAGCGGGGAGACCGAGGACGTGACGATAGCGCACCTGGCGGTGGCGCTCGGCTGCGGCCAGATAAAGACCGGCGCCCCGGCCAGGGGCGAGAGGACGGCCAAGTACAATGAGCTGCTCAGGATAGAGGAGTACCTGGGCGACGAGGCAGTATACCTGGGCGCGGCCGCGATAAGGCGCAGGTACTGAGGCGCTCATGCGCCTCAAGCCCGAGTTCAGGAGGTTTAGAGCTTTTCTACTCGACTGCGATGGCGTACTGTGGCTGGGGGGCAGGCCGCTCCACAGCGCGGTCAGGGCCGTGGCGGCTCTCAGGGAGGCTGGGAGGGCTGTGCTCTACGTGACTAATAACTCGACTAGGTCGAGGAGGGGCTACGTGGAGAGGTTGAGGAGGATGGGCTTCAGCGCCGAGGTCGGCGAGGTCTTCTGCAGCTCCTACGTCACGGCGAGGTACCTCGAGGGCAGGGCTGAGAGAGTATTCGTGGTGGGGGAGGCTGGCCTAGTCGAGGAGCTGGCGGCTAGGGGCCTGGAGGTGCTGGGCCTGGACCCCGATGAGCGCGCCGACTGCGTAGTAGTCGGCCTGGATAGGGGGCTCACGTATGAGAAGCTCGCAGTCGCGCTGGGGCACTTGAGGCGTGGCGCTCTCTTCGTGGCGACCAATAGGGACTCCACGCTTCCATCTGAGGCCGGAGAGCTCCCGGGTGCGGGCGCTATAGTGGCAGCCCTGGAGGAGGCGGCTGGGAGGAGAGTGGACGTAGAGGTGGGCAAGCCATCCCCCCTGATATTCGAGGCCGCGCTGGAGGAGTGGGGGCTCAATAGGGATGAAGTATTGGTCGTCGGCGACAGGCTTGACACGGACGTGGAGGGGGCTAGGAGGGCTGGCCTCACCTCAGCCCTGGTGCTGACTGGCGTGACAAAGCCCGAGGACCTGGAGGGGCGTGGGGGGCCAGACTACGTGCTGAGGACGCTGCTGGACCTCTTCGAGTGATCCCTAAAGCGTGGCATGACTATGGCGCCATCCTCCCCGCCCAGCACCACTGCCTCCCCCCTGAGGTAGAGGAGGCCCACGTAGGCCGCTGTCACGGCGTCCAGCTCATCCCCCGTCATCTCCTCCGAGAGGCCCCTTATGCCCAGCGACTCCAGCCCCCTCCTAAGCGCGTCAAGCCCCCTGCTCTTCCTCGGGATCCCCAGCACGTCCTGGGCCCCGCCCGGGTACACCTCTATCACCCTAAGCCCCATCTCCTCCAGCTCTCTCCTGAGCCTCATGCCCCGGGCTGTGAGCATCCGCATGGGGCCCAGAGTCACGGGGAAGAACCTGATGCCCATCCTGAGGAGGGCCCTGTCACACTCCCTCAGGTGGGGGCCGCTGGCATCCTCCAGGCTCCTCCTGCCCTTGGGGAGCGTCAGGGGCGCATCCACGGCCACGATGTCGGGCCTCAGCCTAGCCGCTGCCTCCAGGATCTCGGAGTCGGAGTAGGCTATCCACGTCCTGGCTACGAGGCTGTCGTCGAGGATGCACATCCCGGTGGGCCTCCGGGGGCTTCCAGCCAGGTCGACGCCCAGGGCCCTCAAGCCCTTGATGGGCACTCGCTGGCTACGGGGCACTCCCAGCACCTCGGGCCGCGCGCCCTGCACACAGCCCTGCCGAACGCTATGAGCGCGAGGTGCACGAGCCTGAGGTCTCCATGGGCGGAGGCCTCAATGGCCTTCCTCACATCTTCGTAGCCCCCGCTCGCCACGCCCAGCCTCCTGGCCAGCCTGGAGATGTGGGTGTCGACCGGCATTACGCGGCGCCCATAGTGGAATAGGAGCAGGACGTCCGCGGTCTTGGGGCCGACCCTGGGGAGGGACATCAGCTCCCTCCTCAGCTCCTCAGTCGGTAGCCTGGAGAGGGGCTCGAGGTCCCCGCCGAACCTCGTGACCACCTCGCGGGCCAGCTGGATAAGGGCCCTGGCCCTACCCCTCCAGAGCCCGGCGGGCCTTATAGCCTCCTCCACGTCCTCCACCCTGGCAGCCGCCAGCCTGTGGGGCTCGACTCCCACGCGCTCCTCGAGCCTCGTAAAGGCTGCCCACGTGTTGCCGGATGTCGTCACCTGGGAGAGGACTGTGAGGACTAGGAGCTTGAACGCGTCCAGCCTGGACATCTCCTCTGCGCGCTCCACTAGCTGGGGCCACCTCCTCAGCGAGTACTCGACTATCACGTCGATCGGGCCTCGCGGCATGGCGCCGCCACTCACTGGGCAGCCTTAACCTCCCTGATCACAGCCTTCACAGTCTTGGACATCTTCTCCACGGCCTCCTTAGCGCCCTCCGTGTCCTCGGCTACGAGCTCTATGCGGCCCGGCCTAGCCTCGACGCTCACCCACACTCCCCCCACCCTCACCCTCAGCCCCGTCATCGTGAGGAAGGAGTCCTTGTACATCCTGTGTAGATTCCCCACAACCTTGAGGTAGTCCCCATCTCTTAGCCTCACGGAGGAGCGCACAACGGGCACTGTGGGCAGGGCACTCCTCATCTCGGAGAGCTCCTCCCCAGCCTTCGCCGCCGCCTCCATCACCTTGATGATCGTGAGCATGCCGTCGAAGGAGAATGAGAAGTCCGTGAAGGCGGCCTCGCCGCCGCACGTGAATACCGCTGGGGAGCCCAGCCTCCTGGCGGCCCTCAACAGCTCGTGCCTGGAGCCCCTGATCCTCACCAGCCTCACGCCCCGCTCCCTGGCCACCTCGTCGACGAGGCTCCCCATGGACTCTGAGAGTGCTACCCGGGCGCCCCGCGGCACACAGCTCAGCAGTATTCCGGCTAGCTCCTCGCTAGTCAGGGGCTTGCCCTTATCGTCCACCACCAGCGCGCGCGTGGCGTCGGCGCACAGGGCGGCGCCCAGTGAGGCGCCGGAGGCCTTAACTATCCTGCCCAGCGCCTCGATCGCCTCTGGGCTGGGCATGTGTGAGACGCCCCTCTGGGCTGGGGGCTTGTGGGCGTTCAGGAATATCGACTCGACGCCGAGCTCGGAGAGTATGCTGGGCAGCACCTCGGAGGAGGGGCCGAAGTTCACGTCGCACACGAGCTTGAGCCCGCCACCAGCAATGGCTGGCGCGTCGACGTAGCTGACGACCGCGGCGGAGTATATGTCGTGGATGTACTCGGCGTACGTGACCCAGCCTATGAAGCTCGGGAGGCTCCTCACTATCCTGCCCGACTTCATCCTCTCGAGGAGGTCTTCCATCCTCTCCCTCGAGTACTCCACCCCGTGGGAGTCGAAGAATTTCACCATGACCCCATTCCTCTCGATCGGGGATATGGTGAACTGGATGCCCGCCTTAGCGCCCAGCCTCTTTATGGCGAAGACCAGCTCGGGAGTGGTGGCGGCGTGGAAGTCTATCACCGTTATGCCCGTGGACATGAGGCCTGAGGACAGCGCTCGCTTAAGCATCCTGGATGGGGGGTAGTTGTCGCGCGCCGTGACGACCACTGCCCTCTCCCCCAGCACGGTGCCCAGCACGCCCCCCAGCTCAGCCATGAGCTCGGGGACTAGCGCTGTGTTAGCGATCCCGTGGAGCCTGCCGTCCAGCAGCTCGAGCTCCTCGCTCAAGCTCTACCACCATCCCGCAAGCCCTCTTCTTCACGTATACGGCCCCAATAATGTTTGCTCCCTCAGGCACTCGCGCCC
>QMRZ01000076.1 GCA_003649495.1 Thermoprotei archaeon
ATCGTAGACAGGCCACCTAGGCCAACTCCTCCTCCTTACAGGCTCTCCCCCCCGTATGGCTAGCTCGGACATATGTGAATTTCAGCGAAGTCCTCATTTTAAAGTTTACCTGGGAAAAAATTTATTAGCGATATGGCCCTCAAGGACATCGGGGACTGAAAGTGAAAAGATATGTTCTCGTATTGATTATCCTGCTAATGATAGCCGCCACGATGACGGGTTTCTTACCGCAGCCAGCACTGGCCACACCTGAGGAGATAACTAGGGAGGAGGCGCTGATATGCACAGAAGAGGCCGGAAGCGCTACGATCCCTACCCGTATGTTTAACCCCTATTCACCCGAGGCTGAGAGCGTGTGGTATATAGGGATATTCGAGACTCTTTACATATTTGATAATGTAAGATTTGGGCTAATACCGTGGATTGCTGACGGGGCTCCTCAGTGGCTAGACGAGTACACTCTTGAGATAAAGCTAAAGCCAGATGTCTACTGGCAGGACGGAACTCCTCTGACAGCTGAGGACGTAATATATAGCTTCGAGCTACCGAAAAGGTACCCTGAAACGGGGGCTATAACGCTTGCCATGTGGCCTTATGTGGAAAAGATAGAAGCTATTGATAAGCACACCATTAGGATTTACCTCAACAGGGAGAGGCCCAATAAGCCAGTAGTATATGTTGCGCTATGTGAAGCATGGATAGTGCCTAAACATATATTTGAGGAAGCTGAAAAACAGTTCAAGAGCATAACAGAGTTCGCCTTTGAAAACCCCATTGGATCGGGTCCCTACAAGCTATTAAGGTGGGAGTCAACTAGGATAATTAAGGTTAGATGGGATGACTGGTGGGGCAAGAAGTACTTTGGCCTGCCAGCGCCAAAGTACCTCATCTACATACCCTCTACCGGGAATGAGGAGACTAACAGGATGTTGATGGACGCAGTAGTCGATGCCTTCGCGGCTATCGCCCCCAACTGGGGGGATATGATGAAGTATGGGGTCAGTTATTGGTTCAGGCATAAGCCCTGGACAAATCCAGTGCACGAGACTAGGATCAACATGTACCTATTCAATAATGAGCGGATGAATAAGAGGTTTGGTGAGTACGCTACTGCTATAAAGTTGGCCATAGCATACGCGATCGACCGCGAGATAATAGCAGAGCGCGGTTACTTCGGCTTAGCAGTGCCATTAACGGATCCAACGGGAGTACTCCCTGAGAGCCCTCTAGCTTTCCTTAGGAGTGAGGATATAGTTAAGGATTACACTTTCAGCTATGACCCTGATAAGGCGAAGGAGATACTTGATGAAGCGAATATTAAGGATAGGGATGGCGACGGCATAAGGGAGCTCCCCGACGGAACGCCTGTCACGCTAGTGACTATAGACGTGGAGGGGTGGACTGACTGGATGGCAGCGAACGAGTTGTTGAAAGCGTTCTGTGAGGACGTGGGAATTCATGTTGAAGTTGAACACCTCGACTACACAGTGTGGGAGTCGAGGGTTATCACAGGTGACTATGATGTCATGACATACGGTGTGAGCCTCTGGAACCCTGGTGGCTACTGGGGCTTTCTAAGCGTGTTGGATGACAGGTATCCCGTCTGGCCGCTGACCAACGGCACTCCAGCTAGGTACCATAATGAAGAGATTCAGAGAATTCGCGACGAGATGGCCAAGTACGATCCCTTCGATCCAGCCGCGAGAACTGTGCTCGCGGAGCTGGCGGCGAAGGCCCAGGAGATAATAGCAACAGATCTGCCGTTTGTGTTGACGTGTGTCTGGGGCCCCGAAGTCGGCTACCAGACTAAATACTGGGTGGGCTGGCCGAGCGCTGAGAATCCATACGCATACGGAGAGCAGGGTGAGCCAGGATTCCTGAACGTGCTCATACACTTGAAGCCCGCTAAGGCGATAGCTCCCGCACCAGCGCCCGCTGTGACTGTAATGACCCCTGAGCTGAACCGAACGCTCCTCGCCCTGCTAAATGCGACGCAGAGCATTAACGTGCAGGTATCGACTATAGGCACGAAGATCTCCGACTTAAGTGACAGCATAGCGAGTCTGACCTCTGCGATCACCGTGTTAGAGGCGTTAGTGATAATCGTACTGCTGCTACAGCTATACCTGATAATCACGGTTAGGAGGGGAGGGTCCCCCCGCTGACCCTTGATAGGGCGAGGAGAGATGTATAGGTCACCTTTTTTGAGATTCTTGCTCAGGAAGGCGGGTTTCTATGCGCTGAGCTTCTTCATAGCCATATCCCTCGCATGGCTCCTACCTAGGCTGATGCCTGGAGACCCCATTAGGAGGTTAACGATGAAGATAGTCGCGGCTGGAACAGCTGGAGGAGGCGCCTCGACAGCGGGCTTCCTCACCGAATCGCAGGTTAAGAGACTATATGAGCATTGGGTGCGTGAATTTGAGCTAGACAAGCCTCTGCACATACAATATATCAGCTTCCTCGCACACTGCTTCACCCTGAATTTCGGTGTATCAATAAGGTACTACCCGACACGAGTCACTGAAATAATAGCAGGTGCCCTACCGTGGAGTCTCGCATTATTAATACCCGCGACCATCGTGGGGTGGTTCTTAGGCAACTACCTGGGAGCCTTAGCTGCGTACAAGCGGGGGATTTACGATTACGTGCTCTACCCATTCTTCCTGTTCGTCGCCCAGAGCCCTTACTACTGGCTGGCGCTCATATTGGTCTATATATTCGGCTTCTACCTTAGGTGGTTCCCGCTGGGTCGCGCTTATTCGCCTACGTTCACGTTCAGTCTCTCTCTCGACGCGATAGTTGAAGTGTTGAGGCACTATACGCTGCCATTCCTCTCTGTGATGTTGCCGTACGTGGGAGGAGAGGCCATAGGCATGAGAGCCCTGATATTGTACGAGATGGGGTCAGACTACGCGAATTACTGTGAAAGCCTGGGCTTTAATAAGTGGAAGATACTAAAATACGCATTTAAGAACGCCATACTGCCCCAGGTGACAGGCCTACCACTGTACTTCGCGGCAGCATTCGGCGGCCAGATAGTCACGGAGGTGGTATTCGGCTATCCGGGCATAGGCTCGCTGCTTTACGAGGCTGTCCTAGGCCAGGACTATCCACTGATACAGGGGTGCTTCTTCACGATAGTAGCTGTCACGATCATCGGGAACTTCCTAATGGACCTTCTATACGCCTACATAGATCCCCGCATTAAGCTGGGATACCTCGGTGAGAAGTGATGGAAGGAGCAAGAGGACTAATGGCTGAGGCGATATACGCCCTGCGGAGTTCACCGCGTCTAATGATAGGCGTCTCAATCTTCTCCTTCTACGTAATGCTGGCCATGATAGGCCCATTGCTATACCCCGTTGACCCAAGAAAGCCTATATTTGAGCACTTGCAGCCGCCTTCACCTCAGCACCCCCTAGGCACAGATGTGTTGGGCCGCGACGTGTTCGCGCAGCTGATACATGGAACCTACTACTCGCTTAAGATAGGCTTCATGGCTGCAGTTATAGCTAGCATCCTAGGAATAGTGATAGGAGGAGTTGGCGGCTATTTCGGAGGAGTAATCGATGACTTACTGACCCTGATCACGAACATATTCCTCTGCGTGCCGACGATAGCCCTGCTAGTAATACTGGCGGCATATTTCAGGGTGCGATCTGAGTGGATAGTCATATTGTTGCTAGGAATAACCACCTGGCCTTCAATGGCCAGAAGTATTAGATCTCAGATACTGAGTCTCAAAGTTAGGGAGTTCGTCGATACAGCAAAGCTGTGTGGAATGAGTAGCTTAAAGATACTGTTTAGGGAGGTTTTGCCCAACATGCTGGCATATATCGTGATGTACTTCATCCTGAACATAGCAATAGCGATAGTCTCTGAAGCTGGGTTAAGCGCGATAGGGTTAGGGCCTACGGGGATAATATCTCTAGGCATGATACTCAGGTGGGCCATCGTGTGGGAGGCTGTAAGGTACGGCGCCTGGTGGTGGTTCATCCCGCCAGGGCTCTCAATAACTCTGATCTCCCTCTCGCTCCTAATGATAAATGACGCGCTGGATAAGCTCTATAATCCTCGAGCACGGACTACCAGGTGATGGGGGTTAGCAAGATGTTATTAAGGGCTATCAACTTAAAGGGAGGCTACGAGATTAGATCAGGTTTCGTGAAGGCGGTTGATGGATGCTCCTTAACTCTCTCCGAGGGAGAGATACTCGGGATAATAGGCGAGTCGGGATGCGGAAAAACTACTCTGGGGAAGCTTCTTATGGGGTTCACGATGCCTCCTTTAAAGTTGTTAAGTGGTAAAGTGTTAATAAGTGATATCGACCTATATAGTTATGATCTCGAGAATAGAAGAAGATTTTGGGGTTCGCTTATTTCGATGGTGCCACAATATTCGATGAATGCACTAAACCCTACGATAAAAATTAAGGATTTCATATATGATTTCCTGAAACAACATAAGAGGGATATTACCCGCGAAGAGGCATTAGAGATAGCTAGCGTCAGGTTAAAGAGCCTAAACCTCTCGCCAAGTGTTCTGGACATGTATCCGTTCGAACTCAGCGGCGGCATGAAGCAGCGCGTAGTGATAATGATATCATCGCTCCTAAACCCTAAGATCCTGATATGTGATGAGCCTACGTCAGCGCTGGACGTATCTACGCAGAGGGTGCTCCTAGAGCTACTCTACAACATGGTTAAGTTAGAGAAGATAGTTAGCTCGATGATAATAATCAGCCATGACGTGGCAGCGATCAGCCAGATATGCGATACGCTGTATGTCATGTACGCCGGGAAGATCGTAGAGAAAGGGCCGCTCGATGAGGTCTTAGAGGAGCCGCTACATCCTTATACCAAAGCTCTCATCAGCTGTGTTCTAACTCCTGAAGAACGCATAAGGAGGAGTAGGATAACAGGTCTAAAGGGAGCACCCCCCAATCTCCTGAATCCACCGGCTCACTGCAGATTCGCGGCCCGCTGCCCCTTAGCTTTCAGCAAGTGCAAGCAGGCGGAGCCTCCCCTAATGAGGATTGGAAATAGAGAAGTTGCCTGCTGGCTATTTAATGGTGATGAGAGATGAGCATTCTACTAAGAGTTGAAAAACTCACAAAGATATTTACAGCAGGTGGCATCTTCGGGAGTAAGATGAGAGTAGTAGCGGTGAACGGCATAAGCTTCGAGTGCAGAGAGGGGGAGATACTGGGGATAATAGGGGAGAGCGGAAGCGGAAAAACCACCACCATGAAGACGATATTGAAGCTATATAAGCCGACGAGAGGAAAGATATACTTCCGAGGGAGGGACATATGGACAATACCTAATAAAGAATACTATAGGCACGTGCAGGGGGTATTCCAGGATCCCTACTCATCCATAAATCCCGTATACAGGGTACGCCACCTCTTCGACAACATATTCGACAACTTACTGGAAGATGTATCATTAGACGAGAGGCATGAAATTCTGAGCGAAGTATTAGATAGAGTACAGCTTAAGGCGGAGGAAGTGCTGTACAAGTATAGCTATGAGCTCAGTGGAGGACAGCTGCAAAGGGTGCTTTTAGCCGCCTGCCTGCTAGTGGATCCAGAGCTTATCATAGCTGACGAGCCCACCAGTATGATAGATGCCTCCATGAGAGTTACGATTTTGAATGTTATGAGGAGCTTGAGGGAAGAAGAGGGAAAGTCTATAATCTTCATAACCCACGACATAGGGCAGGCGTTCTACATATGTGACAGACTGCTGGTAATGCGTAAGGGGAAGATAGTTGAAGAGGGTAGCGCTGAGGAAGTAGTGTTCCATCCCCAACATCCCTACACGAAGAGACTCATAGCCGACGTGCCTAAGCTCGGTAAAAAACTCATCCTAAGACGCTAGATAGGAACTGGGCCTTCTACCGGATGCGGCCTAGCTCTTTGCCGATAGTGACAAGCACTTGCCCGATAAGGAGTCTACCTAGGAAAGGTGAATCTCCTCGCCTTCCCTGGCCGACCTGTATATGGCGTAGATGATCTCCTGGGCCCTGAGCCCGTCGTAGCCGCTTGGCGAGGGCTCCAGGTCCTCCTCAATACACTTCACGAAGTACCTCAGCTCCTCCAGGTACATGTCCCTGAAGGGGAAGAGCCTCGAGACGTACTCGCCACCCCTGAAGATCACGGCGCGGCTCCTCCACTTGAAGTAGGGGAAGAGGATCTCGGCCCTGGCAGTCCCCTCATCCCCGAATATGGCCAGCCCCTCATCCCAGTCCCCGGCTATGCTGCCGCAGAGCTGGAAGAAGCCCAGGGCCCCACTCCTGAACTTCAGGATTGAGGTGCTCACGTAGTCCCCGCCCGGCGTCTCGTAGTACCTGGAGACTACCGACGACACCTCGCCCCCCATCCACCTCAGCAGGTCTGCGTGGTGGACGCCGTGGGCGAGGAGCATGTCGAGGTGCCTATCCCCCGTGGGCGCGTACGCCCTAGCCGGGTACTCGGGGGGCCTGATGAATGCGTCGATGAAGGCCCTGACGTAGCCCTCATGCACCCTACAGTCCCTGTACCACGAGTTGATCGAGAAGACCCTCCCGAGAGAGCCGCGGCGCACCTCATCCCTAATCCACCTGAGCGATGGGTCAAACCTCTTCATGAACCCCACCATGAGCTTCACGCCGTGCCTCCTACAGGCGTCCAGCATCTCCCTACACTCCTCAACCGTCACAGCCATGGGCTTCTCCACGAACACGTGGAGCCCGGCCTCCGCAGCCGCCACCGTGACCTCACAGTGAGCTGCGTGCCACGTCGCGTTCACGATGCCGTCCAGCCTCTCCCTCCTAAACATCTCCTCATAATCCCCGTAATACCTGGGCACCCCATACTTAGCCGCCACCCGCCTCGCCACCTCCAAGTACTTGTCACAGACAGCCACGAGCTCCACACCCTCAAGCCTCTTGAGAGAAGGTATGTGCACGAGCTGAGCTATCCCCCCACACCCCACGAGACCGAGCCTAACGACCATGCCGCTGTATTAGGCCTTAGAGCGCGATATAAGCTGAGGCACGGCAAGGCCGAGCCGCTCGAGGGAGATGCCGCCGCGACGAGGGGCTAAGCCTCCAGGGACGCTGATCACCGAGGAGATGAGGAAGCCCCCAGGGTGTACCCCTCGACGTGAATCATGCCGATGGAGTGGCGCACAGCTATCCCTCGACGAGGTGGCTAAAGCGGGGCCCCTGCGTGGTGGGGCGCGACCCGCTCTTCACAGAGACTACGAGCCCCTCGCTAGAGGGCACTACTGCGGTGACCCACCCCTCCCTATGTGATACGTGCTCAACGTAGCTGGGG
>QMRZ01000077.1 GCA_003649495.1 Thermoprotei archaeon
GGTTACCACGATGTATTCAATGTGGGGACTGGCGCTGAGGTGAGCATAAGGGAGATGGTCAACATCATAAGGATGTACGGTGGCGTGGAGCCACAGGTTGAATACCTACGCTTCTACCCGCAATTTTACATAATGTATACCCAGGCCGACACGGAAAAGGCCGAGGAGGTTTTGGGCTGGAGGGCGTGGCATCGGCCAGAAGATGTGGTCAGGGGCCTGGTGGATTACTACGCGACTAGGATGGATGCGATAGCTGAGTGGAGCCCCGAGCCCCCAACCCCGCTGAAGCGCTAGAATCCTTTATATCCCATAGAGCGGTATCACATCTAGGTGGGAGAGTGAGTAGGTTTGGGCTGGCGCTGGTGGCTGGGGGAGTGGTGCTAGCGGGGGTTGGGTTCACCACGGCTGTGGCGGGCGTGACGGTGAACAGCGATGCAATGATATTCGGTGGCGGGGTAGTGATGGCGCTGGGGATAGGCCTGATTGCTAGCGGCTTCTACACTATATGGCGCGGGATCTTCAAGAAGATAGACGCTATGGCTAAGGTCCTACGCTACATGGCCGTAAAGGAAGAGGAGGTGGAAGTGGGGAAGAAAAAGTAGGGGGAGCATGTGGCATAAGATCCTGATTTTTCTGGGAGTATCCCTAGTGAGCATAGGCATGGCCATCTTGCAGTTTGCCTGGTACTTTGAGTGGTACCATAACTTCGAGTATGCTCACGAGGTGGGATGTATCCTACTCTATACTGGCATAGCGCTGTTGCTGGCTGGGATAGCCCTCTCCCTAGCCAGGGTTGCTAGGGCGCTTGAGAATATAGGGCAACTGATGGCCATGAAGGTGGTTGGCTAATTGAGTAGGAATATGGCGGTCACGTAGAGACCCAGCGCATATACGAATATGTCCTTGTAGGCGCTATTGCTCAAGTGCCAGTCCTCATTCACTTCATAGATTATGAAGGCCCCAAAGAGCAAGGCGGCCAGGGAGGGGTGCTTGACGGCTGTGACCGCTGTTACACACCCGGCCGCGAAGTGGAATAGCTGGCATATAATAGCATATATGAGTCTCCTGCATCTCCCCTTCCTGAAGCGTCTTAAGAGGTAATGCCCCACGCCTACCCCTCACCCCTGAGCTTCTTAACTATTATGGGCTCTGCCCTGCCAAAGTAGTAGCCTATTATGGCAAATAACACGCCCGAGAGGAGGGTGTTGTCCACCTTATCGAGGAGCCTGAGGCCCGTCACAGCCACTACTATCGTTATCGCCACCGCAACCCTATAGATCTCTCTCACGTCTCTCGCCCCTCTTGGCCAGGAGGGGGTTGCGGGACTTCTTGAATGAGAGGAGGATGGCGGTGATCTTCTCGCGTGTCTCGGTTGTCCTGAAGACCAGCACCTTGGCCTTCCTCTCCCTCACTCCCTTATCACCTTGCTCAGTAGCGCTGATATCTCCCTATACGTGTTCCAGATGTATCTCTGCTTAATAAGCTCTCTCCTCTTTATCTCCCCCCTCTTCCTCCCGTAAAAGCTTATGAATGGCGTGAGGGGCTTATGCTCTATATATTTTAGATGGTTGAACTCGGCATACTTATCATACCTTATGCCGTACTTTCCGCTATACGCGTCTTCCGCTAGCATTATGTTGTTGACATCCCTCTCGTGGATCGTGGTCTCAAGCACGTATCTTATTCCGTTTAGAATGAACTCTGTCCAAGCGTGATAGCCAAGCAAGTTGCCCCTTTGATCATAGACAGCTCCAAGGGCCACCACAGAGTCAATCCCCAACCTGATTAGGATGCTGGTAGCTACTAGGGAGGTGTCTATGCAGATGCCAAAGCGCATCATGATACACTCGCCAGGGAATAGCCACATGTAGTTGACACACTTCTTGAAGTGATAACTACCTATAGCCTTACGACTCTTTAGGAGTTGTCCATCAGCACTAGGCTGTCCTCTCCAGTCAAGGGGGTAGTAGAACTCATCCCTTATCCACCTGGCCACGTTAAGGACCTTCTGCTCGGCAGTCGTGGCCCTCAACCTATTCGCGGAAGTGACCACTTCATAGGTGTCTGGCCTAACGAATTCGGTTATATAGTACTTGTCCCCAAACCTCCAGCCAATGATCGGGATCTCAGTCATACAGGATCACCTACTGATGCGCGTGGATGCTTTTATCCATTATCCAAAATAGCGGAAATGTGGGGGTCACACCACGTAGTTCATCCCCGACGCGTCGGGGAGAAATATCTTGTTGAGCGTGTTGACGGTGAAGGCCGTCTTGACTATCTCTAGGACCCCTATGCTCATGGCCGCTGGCAACTTGCTCTCTCCAACCAGCCTCATCACGGCATAGACAAGCGCTGATACCCTGACATCCTCCCTCTCTATCCCCTGGATGTGCGCTATCACCTGTCTCAGGATGGGGTCCATCTTGCGCAACTCCTCATCCACCCTCCTCTCCACATCGCTCATATATGTGATGAGAGAAAGGGGGCGATATATCGGTATTACTCAGCTTTCTCCACCACGGTCTCTACCCACTCCGCCTCCCTCTCTATATGCTCTGGCAACTCCTCTATAAAGTCCACCAGGCACATGCCCCACCACCACCGCTTTGGCAAGCCATGATACCAGGCCCTCCCCTCTTGTAGGTTCTTGATACATTTATTGACCCAGCATCGCCACAGTACATATTTTAGCTCATCCGCATACCATGGCTTGAATTTCTCCCGTGGGACCCACAGATAGTGGACATCGGTTATCATCAGCGGTATGTAGTAGAACTTTGCCATGAATTCCCTGATGCGGTTGAAGAGACCCTTACACTTTTTCCTCCAGTCGGGCCTGAAGTCGTGGTGTTCTATCAATATGTAGGGCCTGTTTAGATCCAAGATCCTGGTGGAGCCCTCGAGGACCTCAAGCTCGTAGCCCTCTACATCTATCTTGATTATGTCAGCGCCCTTGACGCAACCATCGAGTGGCATGACCTCCACCACCACGTTCTCTATTGCCCCCTCTCTCCTTAACAGGCTGGAGCTTAACTTGTCTATGTATAGGGCCATCTTGTCGGGCTTGCTACCTAACGCGTAGGGCCATACCGTCACGTTATCACAGAGGTTGAGTTCTATGTTGCGCTCCAAGACTCGCCTGACACCTGGGTTTGGCTCGAAGGCGTGGACCTCCCTCACCCTTTGTGAGAGCCTGACGGTGTAGTAGCCCACGCCCGCGCCAGCATCCACGAAGACGTGGTGTCTCCTGGCTATGGAATACAGCGTGTTTAGGACCCCTATCTCTGACCTGGATGTGGCTTCGATGTGGTATGGCTCCTCCACCCACCAGAGGAACCCATCCCAGGACTTGACCCTCCTGGGCTCCATCATCCCACCCGCAACACGGTGAAGGGCACTAATCTAACCTCCCACTCGTATCTGCCACAGGGATGGCTAAATACAGGTTTATCCTGTGGCCTTAAGGGCTCCCCCAGTCCCTCACCGTGATCCGAGGTGATCACCACCTTGCCCTCGAGGAGGGGCAAGATCCTCTCCAGCTCGCGCAACACCAACCTAAGGTTGCTCTCGTAGCTCTTGGATAATATCCCCTCCCTCTTGGCCTTCATGAATAGTAGGGTGGTGCGTATCTGGGGGCTCAGCTCCCTTGTCCTCACGTCTTTGAAGATGCCAGCGTCTAGGCGTGGGTCCCCTATGTGGGGGTGATGGGGCTGGAGGAACCACAATACCTTGTGCTTGAACCTCAGTATCCTGCCATAATTATGCCTTAACGCCCTTGAGACATACCAGGGGGGACACGAATTGAGCTTATAGTCAAAGCCCGCATCTATGATCTCCGTGAACTTATCCCTCCTCGCGAGCACGAAGGGGTGGCCCGTCACCACTATTGAGCTTGGGATCGGTCTTAACCACTCTAGGAAGCCTATGGTGCAACTACTGGGGGAGACTCTGGGCTCTACCTTGCCACGTCTCCAGAGACGCTTAAAGTAGTCGTATCTACACGCATCCAGGATGATGAGCCAATCCCAATCAAAATCCAGGCTAAGGGGCTTGGGTTTCATAGCTCCTCTCCCAGCAATCTCTCCTCTACATACCTCTTGCCCCTTTCGGTCAGATACCAGAGAGGCTTCTTGACATACCTATACTGCCTAGACTTGATGTCAAAGATCCTCACCTCCCCCCTCTCACACATCACGTAGCCAGCCCCCGCAAGCTCGCTCAATCTGCCGCTTAGGGAATTCCCGCTCACCCTCCTGCCCCTATCCGCCAATATTGCCCCTATAGTGCGCTTTGGAAGGCCCCTCCTCCTCCCGCCATAGATGGCCCTCCTCTCGTATAGCACTAGCAGGATCTCCTCGTGTAAGGGTGTAAGTTTCTTGATCTCCTGTCCATAGTGAGCGCCCATGCCCTTCTTGCGCTCCCTAGGCACCTTAACGACAAACTCTTTCCCACAGTAGGGACATTTAACTGAGATTATCGGCATACCCTCACCCTGAGGCACTCTGAGACAGCTACTGAGAGGGCTATTATAACTGTCAGGGTGACAAATACTCCCACCAGCACAAGGGCCACGAGAGCTATCGCCTCCAAGAGGTGGTTGCTGAACCTAATTTCCGTGACCACTCTAAAGGCGTGATACAGGACAATCACCATGGCTATGAGACAGACAAAGAGGTAGCAGGCTAACGCGCACGCCTTCTCCACCTCCTCTCACCCCTCCTCCTCTTCTCCCTCCTCTCCTCTTCATCCCTCCTCACAAAGAAGAGGTAAAAAACCAATAAGTCCCTAAGCCTCACGCACGTCACCCCTCCCACCCTTGTCCTCCATGCAGAGTGACAGGTAGTGGGTCCCCCTATGCAGATACTCCATGGGTAGCTTGAGCTTAACGAATATCGAGAGTATGGTGAGGAACTCTGCGAACACCTCCTCCCTCCCTATATCGCCAGCAAAGTACTTGTCCCCCAGGTCCTCCAGCCTGGTCTCCAAGATGCATGCGAGGTATGCCCTCTCGGCTTGCTCCAGCTCGCGAGGGAGGGGCTCCATCCCGCTCACCTCTTCCTCACCTCTATCCGCTCTATGCTCACCATCCTCTCCCCACAGCCGATCAGGGCCGTGAGGACTAGGAGGGCGCTGGAGAGACCCTCGCTGTTGTAGACCACCTTTGGCTCCCCGTTCCTGTGGACTATGACTAGATACTTGACCGCGCTCACGGGCTCCCACCCGCTATGAATCGCCTAAGCTCCTCTATCATGTATCTGGCCCTGATTAGGTGGATCTCTAGGAAGGTGGCATTGATGATGTGGATCTTCCTTCCCCCCCTGGCGTTTAGGATCGCCTCGGCTTTCTCCAGCTCCCTATCTATCTTCCTCAGCTTCCGCCTGGCCCTCCAGCCCTTGAGACCCTTAAGCTTGGAGACCCTTCCCTCTAGCTCCTCGTACTCGGCACACAACATCATGAGTTGCTCTGAGAAGGGTTCCTTCGAGATGTACTCATCGCCCAAGATGTAGATGCGCACCACCTAGCCCTCACCCCCCTCCTCCCCTTCCTCCTCTCCCTCCTCCACGCTACTCAGAGCCTTCTTGATCTCCTCCAGCACCCACTCTATGTGGCCCTGGTCCCTGGGGGACATGTTACACATCAGCACGGGCCTGTCACCCTTGTATACCTTGACGCTGAATATGGGGTCATGCTTCAAGATCCACTCCACCTCGCTGAGGGTGGCGCACTCCATCTCATTCCCCTTCAACCCTATCAGCTTGATCGTGATGTCCTCGCTCATCTGACTCCCACCTCTTTCTGCCCCATCCTGAGGTATGTGATAAAGCGCCTGATGGCGATGCGGAACAACTCGCTCCTGGTGTATCCATATTCCTCACACACCTCCTCTACTTCCTCTAACAAGGACTTGGGCACGGTCACGGTGACCCGCACGAATTTTCCATCTCCCACTTCCTCTCACCGCTAGAGGGTATGAGGGAGTGTTATTTAAGGCTTACTTTTGATATATGAAGTAACATTTATTAGTGATTTAGTAGTATCAAGTGGCGATGGCGGGGGAGGAGACCCTCAAGCTGTGGTTGGGAAGCGAGCTGATGGTGGAGGTCTCTGGCTACGATTTGCTGGTCTACATCATCCAGCCGCCAAGGTGCTTGCAAGCGATGGTGATGGGTGAAGTATTCCTAAAGAAGCTCCCGCTCATATTGAAGGCCCTGAGGAGCCATATAGAGTGGAGGATTGAGCGCTTGAGGGGTAAGGAATCCCTATCCTATGGGGACAGGGAGAGGCTGGAGGTGCTGGAGAAGATGAATAAGTGCTTGAGCGACATCATCCTCTACCTGATGAACATGGCGGGGCTTGTGGAGAAGCTGAAGGAACTTGATAGGAGTTGGTGAGTATTATTTACTCATACTTTCGGCATACATAGTTAATCATTTTTATGTCACAAGTATTACCGTATAATAGCCATGAGACTCTCGGAAGACGTGGAGTGGGTCTGGAGCAAGCTACGGGAGTATGAGGGCATGTATGTGTCGATAGACCTCATGAGGTGGAGACATGGTAGTGAGATAGTGGTGAAGGCCCCGGGGCAAGACAGGCTGGAGCTGAGGACCCTTGCCTTCATCTACGCGGTGCTCAAGCATGAGGATAGCATGGTTGCGAGGATAGACTGTGGATGGGTGGAGGGTCACCTGGAGATAGTGAGACCAGTAGATGAGTGGCACATAGCCATATACCTCAGGGTGTAATCCTGTTTTTTTCTCTATCAGTTGGTAAGCATTTCTTCACGGCTCGGGTGGCTAGGACATCATCATCTCTCCACGGGCGCGAGGAAAAGAAATGATCGGTATGGCGCTCGGGGCTCAAGGCCCCTCATCGCCACACCCCCAAACTTTAACTAACGCTTGGGGTCACGAGTCAATAGCGCTCGCCCTATTTAAGTGTGACTGACACAATTATAAAAAGTATGCAAATGCATACTTTATTGTTCGCGTGACATCACCACGGCTCGGCCTCTCCCGAACGTATCCTCTTTATGCTCTCCCTCAAGCTCCTCAGCACCTCCTCCACGTGCTCCCTTATCATCGGGAGGATTTCCCCCTCTATGCATTCCTGACAGTAGTGCTCGCTGTAGCGGGTGCCATCATCCCAGCCGAAGAGGAA
>QMRZ01000078.1 GCA_003649495.1 Thermoprotei archaeon
TCCTTGATGTGCCTCCAGGTGGCGAGGAGTATGCATCGGCCGTCCTCCTAGTGGATCCCAGAGCTAAGCCAAGGCCCCGCGGCGAGCCCTCCAGGAGGATTAGGAGCACTGTGCTCCTGGGGGACCTGGCACTGAACTTGGTGACGGGCTTCGAGGAGGTCCCGCCCCTAGCGGCTTCGCTGATCTACCCCCGAGCCGTGCCCCCCGGGTATAGGGGCGAGCTCCTGCTGAATATTGAGAACAGGCTCAAGAGGAAGGCTAAGTTCAGAATTACCCTGGTGGCGGGGGAGGGCATCTCTGCGCGCCCAGTCAGCAGGGTTATCACGCTGGGCCCCAGGGAGGGCGTCGCTCTCCCCCTGGAGGTCGAGGTGGGGAGGAGGGTGGAGGCTGGTGAGCTATCCATCTACTACCGTGCTGACTTGGGGGATGCATCCTGTGAGGGGGGTCCTGTACGCGTCTTCTTCACCTGTCCCTCACCCGAGAGAGTTAGCTGGTACCACGATCCCGAGAGGGAGGTACTAGTACTTGATAGGGGAGACGCTATCTTACGGGTGGAGCTAAGGGGTGGGCGCATAACTGTCAGCGATAGGGAGGGAGAGGTAATAGCCCAGCTGAGCGGGGAGAGCCTCGGCCCGCCATTCTGGCCAAATATGCTGTCGAGAGAGCTCTTCGAATATAGTGTCTCCCGGGAGGGGCGTGGAGTTAAGGTGCGATTGAGCGCGCCTGTGCGCGATATGCCGGGCCTGAAGCTAGTTAAGGAGTTCGAAGTCATGCCCAGTAATCCAGCGGTAGAGGTTACCTACTGGCTTGAGAACTCCTCAGATGGTGAACGCACTGGCAAGCTGAGGATAAGCTCCTGGGCTTCGCCGTGGAGGGCTGAGAAGCTGGTAGTTCCTCTCGAGAACGGGTTACTTGAAGCTCCCGTCGTGCCGCTTGAGTTCCCCGGGAGGCGCGGCGACTTGCCCACGAGCCCCTCGAGCTATGGAGAGGGGTGGGCTTGCTACGTCTTGAGAGGAGGGTTGGTCTGCGGAGTAGCGTGGGAGACTGAGGGGCTTGAAGAGGTAGACTTCTCGGACTGCATGCTGCCCACGCTGACGTACAGGTTCAGCGCCCCTCCCTGCTCGAGGACTAGAGTTGCCAGGCTTGTATTCTATGTAGGCGGTGGGATGTGGGGAGATGTGAGGCGGCTCTACTGGCTCTCAATAATGCGTAAGCCCCTGCCAGCTCTCCCGCCCCACAAGCTTAAAGTAGTGGAGCTCTCCACGCGCCCCAGGCCTGCTCTCCTAGAGGCTGGGCGGCAATCGCGCGTAGAGCTTGTGTTAAGGAAGCGGAGGGGCAAGCACTTGAGAGGAGTCCTGAAGCTGTGGGGAGAGGGCGTGGAGGTGGAGCCCAGAGAGCTGAGAGTGGAGCTCGAGGAAGACGTGGTTAAGTGGGAGGTGGGGGTTACGCCCGCGTCAGTCGGCGCCTTCGCGATAAAGTATGTGCTTGACTCGAGCTATGGGCTGCTTAGAGGAGAGGTGCCCATAATAGCATTGAGGGGCGGCGAGGTCGTCGTACGCGAGGAGCATGGCTCGTGGCTCGTAGATAATGGCGTCATGAGGATGAGGGTATCGCCTAGCTTCGCGGGCAGCGTCTACAGCATAGAGCTGAGAGGTGTTGAGCAGCTATTAACGTCGTATCCCCAGCCCTCACAGCTGGTGTGGATTAACCCGTGGTATGGAGGCGTGCGCCTCGCTTCGAGCCTGGGGCGCGACAAGCTCTGCAAGGAGAAGTGGATGGCTGAGGAGGTATACGTCGAGGGCTGGAGGGGCCTGAAGCTACATGCTAGAGTGGTTAGCGAGGAGAATACAGAGCTTAGGGGGCTCGAGGTATCCCAATACTACCTAGTCAGGCCGGGGAGCAGTTTCGTGGCATTACACACGGTGTTAGAGAATAAGTCTGGAAGAGCGCTAAAGCCGGAGCTCTTCCTGACGGCGTTCGTGAAGCCGGGGGGGCGCGAGGCACGAGGACTTGCTGCTAGGCATGGGGAGGGGGTTGAGGAGGCTAGGGTCTGGGAGTATGAGACTCCACACCTAGTCTCGGAGCACCAGGCAGTAGTGTATAGTGAAGCTGGGGCTGCGACACTGGTAGCCCCTCCTGAGAGATCTGAGGTTATCGCCATGAGCTTCGGGCGGAGTTATGGTAGTCACTTAGTGCTCGTGATATCGCCTGAGCAGCCGCTCAGGCCGAGCGAGACCTACGAGCTGACGTCCTACCTGGCCTTTGCGGCCAGCTTAGAGGAGGCGCTCAGGTACGCGGCTCTTTCAGAGCTACAGCTAACTTTGAGGGGGAGGCGTAAGTGAGGGTATGTGTCCTATACTCGGGGGGCAAGGACTCGAGCCTCGCCTTATTGAAGGCTAGCGAAGAGCACGAGGTGGCTTGTCTAGTGACGCTTAGGCCCGAGTCTGAGGAGAGCTGGCTCTTTCACTATCCCAACATCCACCTGGTTAGGCTGCAGGCCGAGGCTCTCCAGCTCCCCTTAATTGAGGAGCCTTCTCCCGATGATGAGAAGGGAGGCTTAGCAGCTCTCAGGAGGGCCCTGGCGCGGGCCAAGCGTGTCTACGGTGTTGAGGGCGTGGTGACGGGGGCCATCAAGTCTAGCTATCAGGCGACTAGGTTCGAGAGGGTGTGTAGGGAGCTTGGCTTAGAGTGCATCAACCCGCTCTGGATGAGAGATGATGCGTCAGTGCTGAGAGAGGTCGTGGAGAGGGGCTTTCACGTGATCTTCACCAGGGTCGCTGGCTACCCACTGAGGAAGACGTTGCTGGGCAGGCGGATAGACATGGAGATAGTGAAGATGCTGGAGTCACTTAGACGCTATCTGAACCCCTCGGGGGAGGGGGGCGAGTACGAGACGCTGGTCCTGGACATGCCACTATTCAGGAAGAGGCTGGTGCTGCTTAAGTGGAGGATCGAGGGCATCGACTATGATGCCACGCTAGTAGTTGAAGAGGCCGTCCTCGTGGAGAAGCGGCGAGGTAGTTGGAGGTCCGGGATTAGCTCTTCTTAACTGGTAGATCTATCTTGAGCTTCTTGACCAGCTCCTTATACCTATTCCTCACTGTAACCTCAGTCACCTGAGCAGCCCTAGCTACCTCCTTCTGAGTCCTAACCTCACCTCTCTTAAGGGCGGCGATGTAGATTGCCGCAGCTGCTAGCCCGGCAGGGTCCTTGCCAGCGGTGATCCCCAGCTGCTGTGCGCGCTTAAGTATGTCTATGGCATCCCTGACTGTGGCTGCGCTGAGCTTCAACACGTTACCTATCCTCGGGGCGAAGTCTATCGGGCTGGGCAGGGGGACCTTCAGCGAGGTCTCCCTGAGCAATAGCCTGTAGCACCTGGCTACGTCCTTGCGGCCAGCCCTCGTGAACCTAGCTATCTCGTCCAGGGTCCTGGGTACCTTCATCTCTCTACATGCCGCGTATATCGCCGCTGCTATGACTGACTCGATGGATCTGCCCCTGACGAGGCCTATCTCCAGGGCGCGCCTATAGATCTCCCTCGCCCTATCCAGCACTCTCTTGGGGAGGCCCAGCTGTGCCCCAAGCCTGTCGAGCTCCTGCTGAGCCTGGCTCAGGTTCCTCTCGAGGCTAGACTGTACGCGTGCTCTCATGTGCCATCTCCGCAGCCTGAACATTTCCACCTTCTTCCTAAGCCCGAGCTCGCGGCCCGCGGCATCCTTGCTCCGCCAGTCTATGTCGGTCGCTAGGGCATCCGGCGTGTACCTAGTGATCGGGGCGCCAACCCTGCTCCTCTTCTCCCTCTCCTCACTATCAAATGCTCTCCACTCAGGCCCCTTGTCGATCTCTCTCTCGCTGACCACGTAGCCGCACACGGCGCATATTATCTCCCCCCTCACGGGGTCGTAGATCAGCTTGTCACTTCCACACTGGGGGCACTCTCTAACCTCCTCTATGGGGTAGAGCCTCTCTACGATCTCCCTATCTACAACTTCCTCGCCCATGGCTATCGCCCGAAACCCTTTTAAGCATTTTGCCAGTAGCGTGGCTATATTTAAACCTTTCCCTCCTACTGCACGCCGAGAGCCCCCAAAACTCTGAGCACATCGTCGAGCAGTGCTCTAGCCCCCCTTATAGGCGAACTGCCCCAGTGGCGCACCTCGACTACTACTTCAAGGCCTGTGAGGCTTGTCTTGATGCTCGAATCATGGAGGCTCTCATCATCGGCTGAGAGAGCTGTAGCGATGCTACGTGCCTCTAAGGGATCGCTTAGTGAGATGCGCAGCACCGCGTTAACTTCGAGAACCCGCAATTCGTGCCACCTCCTTATCTAAGAGCCTGAGGAACTCTCCCAGCTTTTCGGCAGGGATCGTAGCTCCACCGGCGTTCTCGTGTCCCCCACCTACGCCCCCTGCTAGCTGGGCGGCTCTTCTCAAGATCTCTCCAACATTAACCTTTATCGAGTCACGGCCTCTACGGACGGATAGCTTAATCCCCTCAGCTGCGTCAACTGCCACTACCAGTAACTTGTCCCTCGACAGCGAGGGAGTTAGCAGTGATGCTAGGGCTCCACTCATCCTCTCATTAAGGAAGGTCCTTCCCCTTAGGTCCACTAAGACGTAATACGCCCCCTCGCTGACTACATCCTCCTCTCTCACGCACTTGAAGGCTTTAGCGAGCAAGCCTCTGTACTGGCCAGCAACATTGACGGCCTCCATTAGGGTGTCGCCTCGGGCGCCCATCCCCAGGGCTATCGCCAGCCCGTAGCGCCCCATCCTCCCATTAGCGTTTAGCAGCTGGGCATACTCCCTGGCATCCCTCAGCGGGCTGCCCTCAGGCTCGCTGAGTATCGTATAGGTGGCGCCGTATATCCGCTCAGCCTCGCTGACAGGGTAGCCCAGGCTTATCAGGTGCTTAACGAGAGCGGACGCTAGCTTCTTCCTCTCCTCCCTGCTGAGGTCGCCCATAGTCCTGGGCTCTCCATCTCTAGACGGGCTTACCCCTATGCTCTTCAGGAATGCTAGAGCGCCACTCTCGTCACCTGTGATGCCGGGTATGAATGGGTCAGTAGTGTAGGCTAGGGCCTTAATGAGCGGTCTCCGAGCCCCCCCGAAGATCCTCAATCCTATGCTCTCCCCTATGAGGTTTGAGCTAACTCCCTCCTCGACTATCAACCTATTAACCCCTATGAGCCGAAATCTCCTGCCCACATCCTGCCTATCCCCTAGGGCGCCTACCACGGCCAGCGGGGAGTGCCTTACCGCGGACTCCCCAATGAGCTCCTTGGAGAGGAGGTATGCTAGCCCAGCACTGCTTACCTCTCTCGACCCGTCGACGCCTACCCTGTGAGGATTGACCTCAACTACATCTTCACACGCTTCTCCCGGCATGTGGTGATCCATCACGATCACGCGGGCTTGCAGCTTAGCCAGCTCTCGCAGCGCACTGCTCCCCATATCGGCTATTATAACGAGGGGGTAGCTAGGCGCTATCCTCTCTAGGCGGGCTAGGGAGCTGGGCGTGAGTTGCTCTAGTATGACTACCTGGACTGCGAAACCCTTGGTGACGAGCGTGTGCGCCAGGATTGAAGCTGCAGCAAGGCCGTCAGCATCGTAGTGTGATACGAGTAGTGCACGCTTATCCCCAGCTCCCTCTACCGTCTCTGCAGCTCTCGCCACTAGCCCGAGGAGCTCATTTAAGCCCTTCATTAGGCGAAGATGCTTATCCTCTCAGGCCTGTACTTCCAGTCGGGGGGTAGCACTCCCCTCCTCTTGTAGTATTTAACTAATCTGTGGATCTTAGACTCTATCAGTTGTAGCCCCCTCTTAGAGTGGTAGTCCTTTGGATGCTCCTCTAGGTGTCTCCTAACCCTGACTGCCCTCCTTATCAGGTTCATCAAGTCTTCGGGGATCTCAGGCTTTAGCCCCCTCTCCTCGAGTATCCTCGTCAGCTTCTTGCCCGTAACTGCCTTGACTAGGGGTATGCCGTACATGTCCCTCAGGATGATACCTATCATGGACGGCGGATAGCCCTTCCTGTACAGCGACACGACTAGCTCCTCGACCTCCTCAGGGCTCATCTTAACCCACTCAGGCTTTATCAGCTTCGGAGGCCTAGTGGAGTGTGAGCGGCCCTTCTCCTTCTTCTTGTTCATGGCGCCTAGAGTGGTGGGGCGGACGCATTAAAAAGGTTATGTTGAGGCGCTGCGCCTAGCTTTTAGGCGGCGCTCAGCTACGTACCTGCCCCTCCTCCTGATCTCGACGACCTTCTCCTCTACAGCTCTCCTGGCCTCCGCCCCCCTAGCCTCCTCATACCCGTCCATGAACGCAGAGTATAGGGGGGGTACTAGGGATGGGTGAGTGCTCTCGAGGGATCTAAGCATTAAGTGGACATCCACGCCTTGCTCCTCCAACTCATTAGTGAAGGCACCCAAGCCGAAGTCTATGATGTAAGCATCGCCGTTCACCATCACTACATTGGAGGTCGTCAAGTCTCCATGAACTATGCCCCGTTCATGCATTAAGCCGGTATAGAAGCCCAGCTTCCGGAAAACCTCTTCCGGCTTATCAAGTCTAACGATCACGTCTCTAAGCCTGGTGCCTGGTATGAAGTCCATCAGCAGGATGTGTAGCTCAGGCTCGACGTACAGCAGCGTCGGCGCAGGGATCCCCAGCTTCTTAACCTCGATCAGGAGCTTAGCCTCCAGCACAGTCCTTCTCCTCCTCAGCACACTGTCCAGCCGCTCATCTCTATAGGGCTTAGGCACCCTGTACTTAGCGACTGCGTCAAAGCTCCTCCACCTACACCTCACCACTACTGCCTCAGCTCCTACTCCCAAGAGGCTTATCCACTCAGCCCCGAGATCCTCAAGTAGCCTAGATGCGGCTGAGAGGGTTAGAGCCCTCGCGCCCTCCTCACCGCTCCCCCTCTCCTCCACTCCCGAAGCCGTGTTACCACCCCCTCTTCAAGAAGACTAGCGAGGACTTATTGATTGGGTGGGCTCTCACGCGGCTCTAGCGTGGCTTGGGCTTCCTCAGGAGTTACGGAGAAGTTTAGCTGTACGCGACCAGGGTATCTCGACTTGATCGAGCCTCCACATGGGCCTTACGGCGCTCTCCTCTACGCTCATGGTAACCCCGCTGGCGTACGCCA
>QMRZ01000079.1 GCA_003649495.1 Thermoprotei archaeon
CGGCTATATTATGACGCGGGAAGATATTAGGGCCTCCCAAGGATTAGCTATGCGTTACATGAAGTCGGTCAGCTGGATTCTGGGGGATAGTAGGCCTCTGAGGATGTAGGACCTCTTTATCACTAGCTCAGCACTGGTATCTAAGCGTCTGGAGATCGCCTTTACAGCCTCACCCACATTCTCCAGCACTAGTGGCTCGGACCTGAGCGCGTGCCTTACGCTCTCCCTTATCTGCCATGAGCCAACTGGGGCATAGTAGCTCGGCGTTACCTCCCTTATCGCCACAACAGTCGCCTGCCTCCTCCTCGCGAGGAACTCGAGGACTGGGAGCCTTATCGCATAATACCCGCCGTCTACACCTGCCCGCCGCCACCTCCCATCCCAAAGCTCATAATTCACCGCGATATAGGGCTTTGATGCCCTAACCCACACACTCCTGGGCAGCCATATCTCGATCATCTCGAAAGACCAGGGCCCTGGGGCCAGGAGTATCAGGTACCTATTGCCTAGGTACTCGGCGAAGTATAGCTCCAGCCTCGGGTACTCGGGCATGTATCGCACCTTATCCAACAGCAAATCTCCCAACATCTTGTCAACCGCCGTTATGGCCCACCTAGTGGGGACAAGCCTCCTCCTATTCCTCTCTCCCAGCATCCCCAGGCTCAGTAACCGCGTGATGTAATAATTGTCAATCCCGGACCTGTAGAGCTCGTAGACAGCATCCCTGGCTTTGGCGTCCGTGTCGTAGACTAGCTGATCGACACGCCGGGGGACGGCAGGGTTCTCAACTATCTCCAGCCTGTTCAGCTCGCCCCGCAGGCCCACGGGGGCCAGCATACCGTTAAACGATAGGGAGGGGCGGGGCGGCTTAGTGTACACGAACTCGGCGTCCACAGGCCTCGCTGATAGCGCTGCCTCCCGAGTAGCTTCTAGAAGCCTATTCTCCCCACTCCTAGCTTCTCTAACCCTCAGGGAGAAGCTCGAGTAGACGGTTGAAGCTCTAATGGATATTATGTCCTCGAGGCTGAGCCTGCCCCACCAGCTCCTGTAATCCTCGTAGCGGCGGGCTTCCTCTCCTCTCGCGGGGGCGGCTATGGGGCCAAGCCTAACGCTGGGGTAGCCGCTCTCCCCCACGAGGACCGAGGGGGGAGTTGCTGCTGGCAGCACCCTCCTCCCAACCTTGGATGCAGCCTTTAGGCTCTCAATTATCCTCCTGAGTATCGGGCATACAGGCCTGCCACACAGCCTCTTGACACCTTTGCACCTCGCGCATAATGCGGGGTCTGTAGCTGACGGCATCCTCCACACTAGACTCAGCCAGGGCTTTATGAAGCTAGTTGTTGGGGAGTGGGTCGCTATCCTGAGGGGCTCGAGTGGGCATTTTCCTCAGCTGTGCCGCCGAGAGGGCGAACACGAGGTAAAGTACTGAAAGCAACGTAAAGCCTGCTCGGAGACCCCAGCGCTCGACTACGAGCCCCACCAGCACAGGTCCGGCGAGGGCGCCTAGGTCCATCGCTAGGCCTATCAGCGCGTAAGCTAGGCCATACATCTCCCTAGGCGCTATGCGCGATATTAGCGCGTTCCTGGAGGGAGCTGCCATCAGCCCCCTTAGAGCCAGGTAGGAGAGAGTTACTGTCATGAGGCTGCTAGCAGTAGCCATCATGGTGAGTGAGGCTGAGCGGAGGATCCCGACTAAGGCGTACGCAGTGGCATACCCTATTCTCTCTGCTATGAGACCCGTGTAAATTCTCGAGAAGAGTGCTAGGACCTCGCCCAGGGCTACGATGCTGCCTAGCGTAGCGTAGTCGTAGTGGAGTTCCTCTACCACCCACCAGTAGAAGAAGGGCCGAAAGCCTGAGACGCAGATGAAGAGTAAGGAGGCTGACGTCATTAACAGGATGAATCTGCGAGTTAGGAGTGCCCTGTACTCCCTCCTCCCCTCCTCCCTTGAGTGGCCAGAATACAGCTTAGCCACGAGCCCTAGGGAGGTTAGCGATATGAGGGCTGCGAGACCGAAGACATGACGCAGTCCTAACCTCTGAGCGATTATGCCCGTAGCTAGGGGGGCCAGTATGGCTGGCGCCGTCCTCAATGATAGCGCGATTCCGAAGCTGGTGGCTGCTCTGTTGCCGGCTAACGCTATCAGGGATAGGTACGCGGGGCTCTCTAACCCCTCCGACGCAGCAAGCAGGATTAGCCCCGCTACACTCACCTCCAATCCTCCCCCGATGTACAGCGTCCAGTAGGATGCTGCCTTTAGCGAGAAGCTTAAGACTAGCAGGCGCTTATAATCGAGCCTCTCGGATAGCAGACCGCTGACAGCCCTGGCTGCCAGCCTAAATCCCGTCCTCAGCGAGTAGATCTCTCCCAGGATTAGGGGTGAAGCCCCTAAGCGTGCTAGGTATGAAGGCACCACGAGATCAACGCTTAGTAGGCTTAAGATAGTGAAGGGGGCCGACACACGCAATAGCCCTGCCAGCCGCTCCTCCCTTCCCACGCAGCTGACCTAGAGCGCCCCCCTCTTAACACTTCTCCAGCGGAAAGGTTTATATTGTGCATTAGCACATAATCTCCGGTGGTACCAGATGGCGTGGGGATGGGGTGGAGGTAGGAGAGGATGGATAGGGCCGTGGCCGGGCAGAGGGCCATTCAGCCACCTACCTCCATGGCTGAGGCCAGGGTGGCTATTCGGGAGGGGAGCGTGCTGGTGGCTGTTCGGCTACCCCGGCTGGGCGTGGAGAGGTTACTGGGGCTGGTGGCCAGCGTACTGGAGACTGCCTTACCCGATGCTGACACCCCCAGCCTACTACGCATGGCCGTGGTATTACGCCCCCTGGTACTACACTCCATGGTACTGGTAGGGGGGTGAGGCCATGTACTGGTGGTACTATTACTGGTATTATCCGCTCCCGTACCTAGACCCTCTAGCGATGATGTACACGTGGTCCTACATATGGATCTACTGGGTCTCAATGATGTACTACATAGAGATGTTTAGGGCGATGCTTGATATGTGGAGGAGGATGGCCGAGACGGTGTTTAAGACCGCCTCAGCTCCACAGCCCCCGGCTTAGCGCGAGGTGAAGAGAGCATTGGGGTATGGCTACGGGATGCGTGGCCGCCGGTGGCGTGGGCCCTCGGGCTGGGGCAGCACAGGCCTAATGGAGCCATTGCCTCCGCCCGCCAGCGGTGTCCTAAGGGTGGTAGCCGCCACTGATACGGGAGACGGCTTAAACGCCCCAATATCCTACAGGTTCTCTAGAGCGCCGTACTTCACGATAGTCGACATCAGAGATCGTTCCCCCATAAAGGTTGAATCAGTCCCTAATGCGATGGCTGGCGGGGCTAGAGGAGTTGGCGTAGCAGTAGGCCAGTGGCTACTTAACTCCGGTGTAAGCGTTGTGATAGCCCCCCGCCTAGGTCCCAACATCTCTATGCTGCTGAGCCAAGCTGGCATCAGAGTAGAGGTAGCCCCTCCAGGCGTGACAGTGGGCGAGGCCCTCAGGAGGATGGGGCTCCTGAGGTAGCGGGTGCAGCTCGTTGGAGATAGTAGTGGCCAGCGGGAAGGGAGGCACTGGGAAGACGTTCCTATCCTCTAACATGGCCATATACCTAAGGGATAAGGGAGGCGTAGTAGCCGTGGATGCTGATGTTGAGGCTCCAGATCTACTGCTAGCGCTGGGAGGCGCGCGCCGGGTCCTATGGCGCGAGGAGTACTACGGAGCTAAACAGCCCACGATTGATTACGCTAAGTGCATCAGGTGTTGGATGTGCGTTAAGGCGTGTGAGTTTGGTGCACTGGCAGCGAGTCCTAAGGGGCCTGTCGTTGACTATGATAGGTGCGAGGGCCTGGGAACATGCTCCCTTGTATGTCCCGTCAACGCCATACAGCTGGTGGAGGCTCACACCGGAGCCATGTATGCAGCGGAGTCGGAGGCGGGAATTACGGTGATAACGGGCGACTTAGACCTAGGCCAGGGAGCTAGCGGTAGGCTCGTATACGAGCTTAAGGAGCGCGCCTACGAGCTGTCCAGGGAGAGGAATGCCAGGTATAGGGTGGTAGATGCAGCGCCGGGGATAGGATGCCCCGTGATATCCAGCATAGCTGGGGCGGACGTGCTCATAGTAGTAGTCGAGCCTACTCCACAATCAGTCAAGGGAGCTAAGAGGCTTGTGGAAGTTGCCGACATGTTGCGGGTGAAGACGCTGGCCGTTGTGAACAAGTATGACTTAAACCCTGATTATGCCCGCAGCATACCTGAGATGCTGGAGGTGGAGCTGGTCGGCCGCGTGCCATACGATGAGGCGGTTGTACGCTCTTACACTCTAATGAAACCGCTGCTCACCTATAGCCCGAGGTCTAAGGCGGCTCAAAGCCTCTTAGAGATCTTCTCAACGCTCGGCTTCTGAGGCGGTAATATGGCACGCGAAAGGCCGAAGGTAATCACGGTCACGGGGGGTAAGGGGGGCACGGGCAAGACCGTCATAGCATCCAACCTAGCGGCATTACTGAGCTCAGCTGGCCTAAGGATCCTACTCATAGACTTGGATGTAGAGAACCCCTGTGCTCATACCCTCTTAGGCGCCAGCCTAAAGGTAGTTGAGAAGGTTGCTATCTTTAAGCCGCTCATAGACGAGAAGGCGTGTACATTGTGTGGCGAGTGCGTCTCTGCCTGTCCAGTCCACGCTCTAGCTATAGTGCCCAGCCGTAAGGTGTTGTTCCTCGAGGCATTATGTGAGTCCTGTGCAGCGTGCCTGTACGTATGCCCTGTTGGTGCTATAAGTAGAGGCGAGAGGATCATTGGCTGGATAAAGGAGGGGAGGGCGAGGAGTGTGGACATCGTGACTGGCGAGCTAAAGCCAGGTAGTAGACAGTATCATGAGGTCATGGAGAGGACCATGGATCACGCTAGGAGGGTATGGAGGCGCTATGATATAGCTGTAATGGATCTGCCGCCTGGAGCCGGGAGGGGCGTCTACGCCGCCCTCAAGCTATCCGACCTAGCGCTGATGGTGACAGAGCCCACGCGGCTAGGCCTGGCCGACCTGGAGAGGCTCCATAACTTGGCGGGGAAGACGGGCGTTAAGGAGCTAGTGGTCTTGAATAAGTATGGGCTCCCCGGAGGAACGGCTGTGAGCATTGAGGAGTTCGTTAGCAGGGAGCGGCTTAAGCTGGTGAGAGTAAGGTACGACCCTGAGCTGGCTAGGGCGTACGCGAGGGGTAAGCTCGTGGTGGAGAGCCCTCAGAGCCCCTCTGCGCAGGATATCGTCAAGCTAATGAATGTGGTGGCGGACGTGCTGGGGCTGGACGCGGTTAAGTATATGTAAGTGGGCGGCTCCTTAACTCAAGTGGACGCGCTAGGATATCATTACATAATTGAGGCCTCAGGCTGCGACCCCAAGATACTTGGAGACCCAGTCAAGCTTAGGGAGATACTGCTGCGAGCGGCTAAGGAAGCTAAAATGGACATCAGGATAGTACACTTCTACAAGTTCTCACCCACGGGGGTTAGCGGGATGGTTATAGTCACTGGCTCCCATATCTCAATACACACATGGCCCGAGAATGAGTACGCGGCCATAGACGTCTATATCTGCGGGAATACTTCCGAGCCTGAGAAGGCAATCGAGGTGATCCTAGGCGAGATAAAAGCTGAACATGCGCACATAACTGAGGTACAGAGGGGCATAAAGGATAACGACGAGTACACTCACGTCATATTGACTTGGGATGTCTAAGGCGCGCCTCTACTGCGCTGCTAACTCCACAGGACGGCCGGACGGCCTGTAGTCATAGGCCCAGCTCGACTCTGTACCTCTCGAGCTTGTCCTCTTCCACTTTAACCCCTAAGCCTGGCTTATCAGGGACTCTCACCCTCGCCCCGCTTATCTCCAAGCCGCTGACGATGAGATCCTCGAGGAATTGAGGGCCATTCGTGTCCACTGGTGCGATAAGCCTGAGTGTGGAGAATAGGTGGATTGATGCCGCTAACCCCACGCCGCTCTCTGTCATGCCGCTGCCCATACATCCCACCCCTGCCGCTTCTGCTAGTGCATGTATCTTCAGGCTGCCCCTCAACCCCGATTTAGCTACTTTAAGCACTACCAGATCGGCAGCTCCCATGCTCACTAACTTGAGGAGATCGTAATGGGAGAACACGGATTCGTCTACAGCTATTGGGATGCGAGTCTTGGCAGCTATCCTCCTCAGCCCCTCGAAGTCGTATGTGGGCACTGGCTGCTCCATGCACACGATGTTCTCCAGGTTCTCTAACCTCCTGAGCAGTGACATGATGCTGTGGCTAGCGTAGGCTTGGTTCGCATCTAGCCATATCAAAGCTTCAGGCACTGCGTCGAGGAGGGCTTGTACGAGCTTCCAGTCGCCCTCCGCGTCCCCCATTATCTTAAGCTTAAAGCACCTGTATCCCTTACTCCACATCTCCTTGGCGTATTCGCCCACGCTCTCGGGGTCTCCAGAGATTAGTGCTGACATCTCCACGTAGTCTGACAGCTTGCCCCCGAGGAGTGCGTGGACAGGGGCTCCCAGGGTTTTCCCGATTAAGTCGTAAAGCGCGATGTCGACTGCGGACTTCGCGAATGGATGTCCGGAGCTGACAACTGGCGCCAGCGCCTTATCCATCTCGGCGTGAATGAGGTTTAAGGCGAAGGGGCTCTTGCCCACGAGCACCTTGGAGAGGTACTTCTGCAGGACTATGTAGACGCCCTCGAACGTCTCGTACATCCACGATGGCATGGGCCTGGCCTCGCCCCACCCAACCTCCCCATCGCTCGTCACCAGCTTGACGTAGATGTGCTCTCCCGGCTTGCCTGGCGCACCCACAAAGCCCCTAGAGATCTTGAAGGGCCTCACGAACGGGATATTAAGGGGTATTACCTCAACCTCCTTTATCACAGTCATGCCTCACACCCCAAACAGCTTCTTCAGGTAGCTGAGTTCGCGGGGGAGCCCATCCTCAGGATCCGGCAGCTCACGTGGGTGCCACCACTTCTCGTACTCGTCGACTATGAAGCCCTCATACCCCCTGTTCTTGAGGTACTCGACAACTCCCTCGTGAATGTCTCTTCTACACA
>QMRZ01000080.1 GCA_003649495.1 Thermoprotei archaeon
ACTGCCTCCTTGAAGCCGCTCCTATCCTCTGATAGGATGTCGCAGCCCCTAGCGTAGAGCACCTCAGTACCAGGCGAAACCCTCCTCCTAATACCCTCCAGGACTGTGACGACGTCGCGGGGGTCGCCGAGGCAGTGCCAGCAGCCGAGAGGCGCTTCCCTATCGTCAGCTAGGGGGCCTATCACCGCCAATCTCCTCAAGTCCTTGCGGAGGGGCAGCACGCCATCATTCTTCACGAGCACTATGGCCTTCCTGGCGGCCTCGAGGGCGTACTCCAGGTGTTCCCTGCACTTCACCACCCTCCTAGCCCTCTCGGGGTCGGCGTAGGGGTTCTCGAAGAGGCCCAGCCTGAACTTGAGCGTCAGTATCCGCCTCACCGCCTCATCTATCCTCTCCTCAGGCACTACGCCCTCCCTGACCAGCCTTAGCAGGTGCTTGCGGTAGACGTCCCCCTGCATGTCCATGTCTACGCCAGCTGTGACGGCCAGCTTGGCGGCCTCAGCGCCGTCAGCAGCTATCCCGTGTACCACCAGCTCGCCTATCGCGTTCCAGTCGCTCACCACGAAGCCCTGGAATCCCCACTCACCCCTGAGTATCGTGGTGAGGGTGTACTCGTTCGCCGTAGCTGGCACCCCGTTGAGGTCGTTAAAGGCGCTCATTATCGTGCCCACTCCTGCCGCCACAGCTGCCTTGAAGGGGGGCAGGTAGACCTCCCTCAACGTCCTCTCCGAGATGTCTACCGTATTGTAGTCCCTGCCCCCCTCAGCCGCGCCGTAGGCCACGTAGTGCTTAGCGCAGGCAAGTATCGTGTCTGGGCTGGAGAGGTCATCCCCCTGGAAGCCCTTCACGGCAGCCCACGCCATAACTGAGGCTAGGTAGGGGTCCTCGCCAAAGCCCTCGGCTATCCTCCCCCACCGGGGGTCCCTAGCTATATCGACCATGGGGGCGAAGGTCCACCTAATCCCCTCGGCCGCCGCCTCCCGAGCCGCTATCTCCGCCGCCCTCCTTACAACCTCGGGGTCCCAAGTGCTGGCGAGGGCCAGGGGGATGGGGAATATAGTCTTGTAGCCGTGTATCACGTCGAGCCCCAGGAGGAGGGGTATCCCCAGCCTCGACTCCTTGACAGCTATCTCCTGGACCCTATTCACCTCCTCCACGCCCACCACGTTCAGGAGGGAGCCCACAAGCCCCCTCTTAACGAGATCCTCCAACTCCCTCGAGAAGCCGCTGTACTGGCACATCTGCCCTATCTTCTCCTCAAGCGTCATCCTCCTTAGGAGGTCCTCAACCCGCTCCTCAACAGGCCTGCCGGGATCCTTATACGCCTCCACCAAGCTAGCCCCCCTTCAACGCTGAGCTCGCTGGTTAAATGATTTTGTGGTTGACTAGTGATCATTCCTTAACTATCCAAATGGTGTGCAAATACATACGCTTTAGAGGAGTTCTATGAGAAGCTAATAGCCCGCAGAGAGGCGTGCCGGCTTAACACCCTTCATGCATATCGTATTTTTGAATAAATTTTCAACAAATTTAGTAAATGTTAGAGGTTTATAATATTAGGTAGGCAGCGAGTGACCGTTAAAAATATTAATGGGCTCTCAGGATCAGAGCGGGGGCCGCCGTAAATGGCTTCAGCGGGGCTCGAGGCCTACCCGCTGTAGGGGGGCCCAGCCCCCGGCCATGGCGGCCCCCGCTACCCTGAATCCATGCCTGCTCTCAGGGGGACTTAAAACCTCGAGGCTAAGCCGTTGAAGGCTTTACTGCCTCCAGTAGCCTCCTCAGCTCCCTGCTGAGTCGCTCGTACTCCCCGACTCCCTCCTCTGCGAGCTCCACGAGCGCTCTAAGCCCTGAGGGGGCTAGGATCTTCCTGGTGATCACGTAGCCCTCTTCTCCGCGTCCCTCGACTTGCTATCCACACCGCCTCCAAGAGAGTTCAGCACACGCCTCAGCTTAGACTCAAAGTGAACGTGGACTAAAGTCCCCTACAGCTCAGTAGCCCTCGTCTTTTTGTGACGCGTACGGTGCGCCTCCTAGAGTTAAGTGAGGGCCTTGAGGAGCATCCACAAGGCTGCGGCCACTAGGATGGCTGAGAAGCCCTTCCTGAGCCTCCTCTCCCCCACCCTAGCGTGGAGCCTAGACCCTATCTGGGAGCCCAGGATCACGGCTGCCCCGAAGGCTAGGCCGAGCGTGGGGTCGAAGCCCCCCTTTAGCACGTGGCCCGCGAAGGACATTGAGGACGACGCCAGCACTAGGAAGGTGTTAGTCCCCATGGCTACCCTGATCGGCATCCCCCCAGCTAGCACGCAGATGGGGATTATCAGCCCCCCACCAGATATCCCTGCCATCCCGGCTGTGAAGGCGGCTAGGGACACTGAGGGGATCACGTACACGAGGTTGAAGTAGTACTCCACGCCCCCAGCCCTCCTCCTCCACATACCCCAGCCCCCCGGCGCGGCCCTGACCGATAAGCCCCTGTAGAGGAGGGGGGCTGAGGCCAGGAGGAAGCCTGAGAAGGTGAGCTTGAGGAGGCGCGGCGGGATCCTGTAGGACACGTAGCCGCCCAGGAAGGAGGAGAAGCCTATCACCGCGCCCAGGAGTAGCGCAACCCCCCAGTCGACGAGCCTGTGCCTCCTATGGTAGACTAGGAGCATGGAGAGCCCCTGGAGCATTATTATGAAGAGGTTGACTCCAGCTGCCGTGTAGTAGGCCACCGGTAGCAGGGAGATCATTATGGGTAGGTAGAACTCGCCACCCCCTCTCCCGAACATCGAGAACACCAGCGAGGTAGCGAATATGCCGACAGCCGCCACCACAATCGCGGAGAGGGGCATCGCCCTCACCATTACGTGCTGTTGCACGTAATCACGAGGTGGTAGATAAGGCTTTCTAGGCCGTGCAGCCGTGAAATCTATTATAGCGCCTGGCCACTACTCCCTGGTGCTGGAATGGGCAACGCCGCGAGAGGTGGCGCGCCTAAGTGGCGCAGAGGGCTCTCGGCTGTAGCCGAGCCCTACCGGATGGTGCTCGAGAAGCTGCTCAGAGCTCTCGAGAAGAGGCTGGGCGAGCGGCTCGTGTCCGTAGTGGTGTACGGCTCCGTGGCGCGGGGGGAGGCTGGGAGGGATAGTGACCTGGATATCCTCATAGTGGCTGAGGGCTTGCCCAAGAGGAGGTTTGAGAGGCAGGACATCTTCATGGAGGTTGAGAGCGAGGTTGAGCCGTTGCTCGCCAGGCTCGAGGAGGAGGGGTACCACGTGGAGCTATCCCCCATACTCAAGACGCCCGAGGAGGCTAGGCGCGTCACCCCCCTCTACCTCGACATGGTTGAGGACGCCATCATCATCTACGATAGGCGCGGCTTCTTCGAGGAGATCCTGGAGAGGCTGAGGAGGAGGCTCGAGGAGCTGGGGGCTGAGAGAGTTAGGCTGGGGAAGCTATGGTACTGGAGGCTTAAGCGCGACTACAAGTTCGGCGAGGTGATCGAGTTATGAGGAACACGGATATGGCCGCCTCCTACGTCAGGCAGGCTGAGGAGAGGCTCCACCACGCTAGGGAAGCCCTGGAGAGGGGCAGCTACCCATACGTCATTAGGCAGTGCCAGGAGGCAGTGGAGCTCCTGCTCAAAGCCGCGCTGCGGCTAGTGGGTGTAGAGCCTCCCCGATGGCACGACGTAGGCCCCGTGCTGAGGAGGGAGGCGCAGCGCTTCCCCCACTGGTTCAGGAGGGACGTAGCGGTGATGGCCAGATACTCGAGGAGGCTAAGGAGGGAGCGCGAGCCCAGCATGTACGGCGATGAGGAGACGGGCCTGCCGCCCGAGGCCATATACGACTACGAAGACGCCAGAGAGGCGCTCGAAATGGCCGAGTACGTGTATGAGAGGGTTAAGAAGCTCCTAGATGAGTATCCACGTACGTGAGGCGCCCGCACCTAGCTCCTGGATGCCCTCAACGCCGGCATCTGAGCGCTCTCAGGAGCCTCTCGGGCGCAGTCGCCATAAATGATGAGCTTGTCGTAGAGCATCACCGTGAAGCCGCTGTAAGGCGCTTACCTGGGCGCTCCCTCGGATCGGCTACACGTGCCTGACCCCATTATGCGCGTTAAAATCCCTTCAGCTCTGAGCTGGGCTTTATATGGGAGCCGAGCCTCTGCGAGTTGATGTGGCTACTTGACGCTGCCCTCGGGAGGGCGGTTAGGATAGGCAGGGGTGAGAGGGGCTCCGTAGTGCTGTGCACTGGCGGCGCTGAAGCCCCTGAGGTGTGGGTTGAGGAGAACGAGTGGAGGCTAGCGGTGAAGCTCGAGTCAAAGCCTGGTAGGGTGGTGGTAGAGGCCTATGTGCCGTTCGCCCAATCCGTAGCTTCATGTATCGAATTATATCGCTTCGCATCTGCTACGGATGGGTTCATCGCGGCTCTCCATCCCCTCCACCCCGCCTACGGGAGCCGCGCTCCCCTCGGCGAAGAGGAGGTTCATGTACAGAGTCCCCCTCGCCAGGCTCATCGAGTTCATCCCTAGCCCGACGTTATATACTACGGAAAAGCTTATAAAATTTTCTGTAATAATGTGGGAGTAGTGGGGGCGGTTATGCCTGAGGAGTACGTGTTTCATGCTAGGATTTCGAGGACGAGCCACGGGCTACTCTGCATCTACATCCCCAAGGAGCTTAGCGAGAAGATGAGGCACCTCCACCGCAGGAGGGTGATAGTGCGTGTCACGGTGCCTGACAAGTAGCTTGGTAAACGGCGCAGATGTGGTAAGGTACGTCACCGTAACTGGCAGGCTAGTGCCGCTCACTCCCGAGGATTACATGAAGCTGGCTAGGCTGGCCCGCGACTTCAGGAGGGCTGTGGTTTACGCCACCCGCATGATAGCTAAGAGGCTGGATAGGAGCGAGGTGCTTAGAGAGCTAAGGGGCATGTTAAACAAGGCTTATGGCGACTCGGCGTACAAAGTTGCTAAAGCACTAGTGGAAGGAGCTAAGTTCAACGGCGGCGACCCAAGGTGTATAGAGGTAAAGAGGCTATTCATAGTCAGCGAGGGCGAGGCGTCGAGACTCGGGAATAGGAACGTGAGGCTGGAGTCCACTGATACCGTTAAGATCAAGTACCCATACGATGGGTCTTGGCTAACGTTCAGGGCGTGCTTCGGCGAGGAGTACCTGCCGCTGGTGCGTGAACTAGTGGAATTGGCTAGGGCGAGGAAGGCCAGCTACGGCGGTAGGATAATCTTCCGCAGCGGCAGGGTATATTTACATCTGTCAATCCCAGTAGAGCTATACCTCAAGCACTTCAGGAGGGGGGAGGCGAGGGGGAATCTAGTCGCTGGCTTCGACCTTAACAGCGATAGGATAAACATGGTCATCGTGGATAGATACGGCAGAATTAGGGATATTAAGACAGCCTGGTTCCCTGAAGTAACGTCGCATGGCTTTCCAAGGAATAAAGCAAAAGCTAGGAGGCTTGAAGCCCTGGCGAAGTTGCTCGAGTACGCATATTATCACAGCGTAGGTACTGTCGTGTTTGAGAACCTCTTAGCGATAAAGCATAGAAGATACACGAAAAGTCCATCAGCTAATAGGAAAATAACTAGGTTCGCTAAGAGGGAACTACTTCAGCACGCGATAATATCGGCTATGAAGTATGGATTCAAGGTACTGCTCACAGACCCGAGAGGGACGACGCGTTCAAGAGGACACGATGAAATAATGAGGAGGCATGGCCTAGATAGGCATGCCGCATCAGCATATCTCATTGCCTTAAGAGGCACGGAAGGATATAGAAAGTATAACTTAAGGTTTCAGCCCACATGACCTTGCAGCCTCCAGTAGTCTCTATCAGCTCGCGCAGCAGCTGAGCTGCTGCAGAGGGCGATATTATGGGAAGCCAGCAGAGGTCCGCGTAGACGTTGGGGTAGGTGAGGGCCAGGGCCGCCACCTCCGATTTCCAGGGATAGCCCCCGTGGAATAGTATGAACTTCACGTCCGGGTACCTCTCAAACAAGTTGACTAGGTTCATGGGGCTCGAGCCGCTTATGCGGGCTAGGCCCGTGTGGAACTGCACGGGGAGCGAGAGCTCGCTAGCCCTGGATAATATGTAGTGCATTATGAAGTCACCGAACCTCCTCGCCTCAGCCTCGCTGACCTCCTCCTTGCCGAATACCCTCCTCGCCTCCTCCTCCCCCACCTCCTCGAAGTACAGGTGCCTGTCGTAGGCCAGAGCTGACTTCAGGCAGACGTAGCCCCTCCCCTTAGCCAGCTCAAGTACGCGATCTATGAAGCCTAGGTAGTCGTCAAAGCTCTCTACCTGGAAGCCCAGCTTCTCAGCTAGGTCGTAGGGGGAGTTCCCGTTATGGTCCCTCGCCCTCCTGTTGTAGCCGAAGAGGAACATATTTATCCTCAGGGCTAGCGCGAAACATTCCTCATCGTAGTCCTCAATCCACGGGTCCCAGTATGGGTCCAGCACGCACCTGACAATCCTAGCCCTCCGCCTGAGGACCTCCCTCTGCCAGCCCTTATCTGAGTAGGCCTCGCTTATCGCCTGGGACGCAAGCCTCAGGCTCTCCTCACTCAGGTCGCTGATGTCAACCCCGTATAGGTCCTTGAGGGCCTCGATGCAGCTCCTGAGGAAGGCGCTGCCCCTAACCCTCCTAAGCCTCTCTGCAAGAGCCCTGTAGTCGCCCTTCCTAGGCAGCTCCACGATCCACGACACGTAGCTGCCCTCGAGGATCTCGAATATCGTGGGCTCCCTCTCCGCTATCACGTGGTAGGGATAGATGTGCTCATGGGTATCGATCACCCAGATCCTGTTTACCTCCTCCCAGATCTTGGCCAGCATCCTGATGAATGTGGGCTAGCGCCTAATGACATTTAACACAGGCCAGCTGACGCTAAGGCCAGCTCCTCCGGGGAGATGGACACG
>QMRZ01000081.1 GCA_003649495.1 Thermoprotei archaeon
ATTGAGAGACTCAGGGGGGCGGGGCTTGACGTGAGCCGCATCCTCAGTAGGGTGAAGAGGGGGCTCAGGCCCGGGGTGCAGGTGAGCGTCCCCTCAGATGATCTCAAGAGGATGGCGGCGGAGGAGGCGAGGAGGGCGGGCCTCATACCCCTCTACAGCGCCTGCTGCGCCAACACCCTGAACATCTTCATGAGGAGGGGCGTCAGGATCCCGTGTGCTGGCCTGGACTTCGTGGATGAGAGGTTCTGCGCCAGGTGCCCAGTGGACTGCAGGAGCATCAGAGTGGAGCTAGACTCCGAGGAGGTGAGGTGGGCTGTGAGGGAGTACCTGGGCGTGGACGCCGTGGAGGTGGTGGAGGATGGCTACAGGCTGCTGCTGGAGGTCAGAGACGCTAAGAGGGCTAGGAGGAGGCTCAGGGAGCGCAGGGGCTACAGGCACCTCCTGGAGGTGGCCTTCAGGAGGAAGCTGGTGGTGTAACTCGCATATTAACAAGCTTTTAACTCTACGAGCGGAAGACAGAGGCGTGAGGAGTAATCCGCTGAGGAACCTCCTGATAAGGCTCGTCTGGGACCCCGGCATAGACGCGGGGGAGTACGTGATAGCCTACAGGTCAAGAGGGGCGGAGGGGGGCTTCGAGGTCGTCAGGGGCTCCGACATAGTGAAGGTCTACCTGAGGGGCTTTGAGGCGAGGAGCCGCTGGGGGGTCAAGTACATCCCCTTCCACAGGATTCTTTACGTAAAGAACGAGAGCACAGGAGAGTACCTCTACCGCTCCAGGAAGCCCCTCTAGAGGCCGCGCTCAGCCATGTAGAGCAGCAGGTCTACGAGCCTGCAACTAAATCCCCATTCATTATCGTACCATGCTATGACCTTCACCTTGTTGCTCTTCTCGCCTAGCACCATGCTGGCGAGGGCGTCGTATATCGCGGAGTGCGGGTTGCCTATCACGTCGCTCGAGACTATGGGCTCCTCAGTGTACTCGAGTATCCCCTTCAGGTAGGTGTCAGCCGCCTTCTTGAAGGCGGCGTCGAGCTCCTCCTTGGTGACCTCCCTGCCCAGCTCGGCGACTAGATCTATGACGGAGGCGTCAGGCACGGGCACTCTCATGGCCATGCCATCCATCTTGCCCTTCAGCTCGGGTATCACCAGGTGGATAGCCCTAGCCGCGCCCGTGGTGGTTGGCACGATGTTGATCGCAGCGGCCCTAGCCCTCCTGAAGTCCTTGCGGTGGACCATGTCGAGCAGCCTCTGGTCGTTCGTGTACGCGTGGACAGTGGTCATGAAGCCCCACTCGATGCCAAACTCCTTGAGTAGCACGTACGCGACGGGGGCTAGGCAGTTGGTGGTGCAGGAGGCATTCGATATTATCACGTGCTTCTCGGGGTCATACTTCTCGTGGTTGACGCCCATGACTATCGTGATGTCGGCGCCCTTGGCGGGGGCCGTGATTACCACCTTCCTGGCCCCTGCCTTCAGGTGCTTGGCCGCCAGCTCCCTCTCCCTGAACCTGCCGGTAGCCTCCATCACCACGTCAATCCCTAGGTCCTTCCACGGGAGCTTCTCGGGGTCAGGCTGGCTTAGGACCTGCAGCTCAATGTCGCCGCCCACGATTATCTTGCCCTCCCTGACCTCGACCTCCTGGGGGAGCTTGCCGAAGTTGGTGTCGTACTTCAGGAGGTGGGCCAGCATCTCGGGGCTGGCCAGGTCGTTGACGGCCACTACCTCGAATTTCTCGAAGAACTTCTCGTTCTTGAGCGCGGCCCTGAAGAACAGCCTGCCGATCCTGCCGAACCCGTTTATCGCCACCTTGTACGTCATATCGAGACTCATAGTCGGGCAGGGGTATTAAATAAGATTACGCCCGGCGGCGCAGAAGGGTTCAGCCTTGCCCGGGGCCATCACTGCTCATACCTTTCGAGCATCATCACCGGGAGTTGGATTGTGCCGGGCCTTTTTAAGCATCGCGCTCAGCGCGTTAACTTAAAAGACGTCGCGCGTAGTCACCAGGGTGGAGCATGGAGGCTTGGCGTGAGGTGGCGGCGCGCATAATTGGCGACATAGTGCTCTCCCCCTCGCCTGGCAGGGCTCTTAGGAAGTGGCGTGAGCAATTCAGGGTCTCCCAGGTTGAGCTGGCTGAGGCGATGGGCGTGTCCGCATCCGTGATAAGCGACTACGAGAGCGGTAGGAGGAGGTCGCCGGGCACCCGCTTCCTCAGGAAGTTCGTGAGGAGCCTGGTGGAGCTGGATGTGAGGAGGGGCGGCCACACCCTGAGGGCGCTGTCGCTGCTCATGGTGGGCTCGGATAAGCTCAGGGAGGCTGTGCTCGACATGAGGGAGTTCGAGGAGCCCATAGAGTCGAGGGTTTTCTGCGAGCACATAGGCGCCGACCTCGTGGTCGGGAGTGGGAGGGAGCCAGTCCTCGGCTACACAGTAGTGGACAGCCTGAAGCTAGTGGTCGAGGTGCCGGCGGTGGACTACGTCAGGCTCTACGGGATGACTACGCAGAGGGCGGCGGTGTTCACGGGCGTGACCATTGGGCGGAGCCCCATGGTGGCAGTCAAGGCGATGCAGGCTGGGCTGGGAGGCCTCAGGCCCGCCCTAGTCGTCATGCACGGAGTTAAAGAGCCGGATAAGCTTGCGATCGTGATAGCGGAGAGGGAGGGCATCCCCCTCGCGGTCTGCAGGCTGGAGAGTGTCGAGGAGCTATTAGCGGCGCTGCGCAGGCTTTAGCCTACTCCACTCTGACTCTGAAGGCGCGGCGCTTGGGTATCACGAGCTCCAGGTAGCCTGCCCTGAAGGTAGCCTGAATCCCCTCCACATCCGCATTGGATGGGAGCTCTATCTCGAGCTTGTAGCCCCTGATGTCGCAGCCCGAGTAGAAGGGTATGTCGCTTATCCTAAGGGGCTCCCGCATCCTAGCCCTTATGGTTATCCGATCCCCGTACCTGAGCACCTCCACGTCCTCCTTCCCCCTGACCCTCGGCAGGTCGACCCTTATCACCAGCCTGTCAGGCCTATCCGAGACCTCGTATAGCGGCTCCACCTCGCCGCTCTCCACGTCCGTGAACGGCTTGACGAGCTCCTCCACCTCCCTCATGAACCTCAGCAGCTCCCTCCTAAACCTCCTGAAGCTCTCCTCTATCCACTCCTCCATCCCATCACCCCCCTATAGGTACATGGCGGGGATCGTGTACTCGTAAGCCTTGCCGGACTCCCTCATAGCCTCCATTGTCCTCCTCATAGTCTCCCTCAGCTTAATCCTTATCTCCTCCGCCTGCTCGAGCAGCTGCTTCACGTCAACTTTCACGCCTATGAGCTCGCCCAGCGTAGTCAGCACTGCGGCGGCGGCGCCCGGGTCCGGGTAGTTGAGGAAGGACTCGGCCAGCAGCGCCACGCCCCTGACCGACCTGGAGTAGCACTCCTTGAGGATCAGCGCGTAGGGGCCGCTTACGAAGCCCTCCTTGAACACGCTTATCCCCGCTCGCTTGATCTCCTCTACGTCGTCCTCGGTGACGCCAGCGCCGTAGACGCGGGGCTTCTCCAGCTTCATCCTCTGGGGCGTGGGTACTCCCCCCAGGAGGATTATCCGGCTGACCTTCTTATCCAGCGCCCAGTCGACGAGCTTGCCCGCAAGCGAGTGGACGCCAGTGGCGCTTACGGCCACCTCCCCCACGAGTATGAGGTAGTCCTTGCCGCCCTCTGCGTGGTGATGGAGCCTCATTACCGGGTAGGGCCTGGCCTCGTGGTATAGGATCACGGGGGGCAGGAAGGGGGAGTCTATGTACGCCACCATCTCCGCCTTCAGCTCCTTAACGAGGTAGGTGGACGCGATGAGGCCTACGAGCCCAACATCGGGCATCCCCACTACCAGGTAGTCGGCCTTCGGCAACTCCTTTACCTCGTTAAAGCTCCAGTCTGCCATCAGGCTAGTAGGCGATAACGCGTAAAAAATCTCTTGCTACCTGCTATACCTCTTGAGCTCCTCCACCACGGGGAGGGTGCCCTTGCTCAGGAACTCCATCAGTGCGCCGCCGCCGGTGCTGACGTGGGAGACCTTGTCGAGGTAGCCCAGCTTAGCGGCTGCAGCTATTGTGTGGCCTCCCCCTATCACGCTAAACGCCTTCGAGGAGGCTATCGCGTCCAGGATGCGGCGAGTCCCTTCGGCGAAGGCCTCAACCTCGAAGACCCCCATGGGGCCGTTCATGACCACGCTCTTAGCGCCCTTGATCAGCTCAGCGTACTCATCCAGCGTCCTGAACCCCACGTCCTTTATCAGATGAGACGTGGGCAGCTCCTCAACCCCCACCTCTACCCGCCGCCCATCGACGTCCAGCGCCAGGTCGACGGGCAGCTTAACCCTATCCTCATACCTCTCCAGGACCTCCTTGAACCTGGGCAGGAGGTCGAGGAACCCCTTCTTCCTCAGAACCTCGACGTTGGGCCCTCCCAGGTCGTAGCCCTTGGCCGCGAGGAAGAGGTTGGCCACGAGCCCCCCGGTGAGCACGGCGTCTGCGATGCCCTGGGAGAGCACAGCCTCGGCGACGTCCGCCGAGTCCTCGGCCTTAGCGCCCCCTAGTATGTAGATACACGGCTTCTCGGGCCTCGTCCTAACCTTGGCGAGGGCCTTGAGCTCCCTCTCCATGACCCTTCCAGCCACGACGTGGCGGGCAACCGGCATGAAGCCCACCATGGAGGCGTGGAGCCTGTGGGCGGCGGCGAACGCGTCCACGACGAACACGTCCACGTAGGGGGCGAGCCTCCTCACGAACTCGGATTTGGCGTGCTCCTCGGGCTTGGCCTTCTTAGTCTCGCCCTCCCACATCCTGACGTTCTCTAGGACTAGGACCTCGCCCTCGCCCAGCTTCTCGATGGCGGCCACCGCCTTATCACCAAATATGTCGTCAACGAACCTGACCTCGCGGCCCAGGATCCTGCTCATGATCTCCGCGTGCTGCCTCAGGCTTATGAAGTCGGGCTCGCCCCTGCGCCCCTGGTGAGCAAGGACAACTACCCGGGCCTTCTTCTCCACGAGCTCGGCTATCGTGGACTCGGTGTGTATCCTTATCCTGCTGTCATCCAGGATCTTCTTAGTAGAGGGGTCCACGGGAGAGTTCATGTCGACCCTCACGAAGACGCGCCTGCCGCTAACCTCAATGTCGTCCAGGGTCTTAATCCCATACTCCTCTAGCACTCTCCCACCGGGTAGAGCGTTTACAAGCGCTGATATTTTAAGGCTCGCTCAACTCGGCGGCGCCCTAGCCCACCTGACACCCCCACGCGGGCTAGGGCGCGGCCCTCACCAGCGCTAACTCGATGGTAGCCGATAACAGCAGGATTGACAGGGAGAGCATGAAGAGGGCTAGTGAGAGGCTCAAGTCGACCTTCCTCCTGAGCAGTAGCGCCCTGCCCAGGAACACGCTCTCCGTGATAGCTATCGAGTACGCCAGGCACTCCCCCCAAGTTGAGGGGGCCAGCACGAGAGATAGGAGCGCAATCCCCAGCTCCCTAGACTCAACGAATGCAACAGCGTGGAGCACGAGGCCCGTCATGTAGGCTGAGTATATGGCGATGACTAGGCCTAGCAGGGGCACAAACATCAGGGCAGCCACGTAGAGGTTGTGGAAGAATATGCGGTAGACCGCCACGTCGAGGGGCGCCTCCTCGAGACTCAGGCTCCTCATGAGCTCCTCATACCTCCTGTAGCTCTCGATGAGGAGGTCCCTGGGCGCTGGCATTAGGGCGCCAACCACGATAGTCATCAGCAGTATAGCTATGGTGGCCGCGTACATCCTTACCCTAACCTTCAGCGGGTACCACTCATCCATCCCATACCCCCGTGCGCCGTGCCTTTTTAAGGTGGTGGCCTCCGCATCCCTAATATACCTCCAGTAACAGAGCACCACCGATCGACGATGAAATTTGCTGCAAGCGTCGGAATAGCTGGCTACGATGGCTACGTGCCGATCTACAGGATAAAGTGCAGCGAGATAGCCAGGGTCTGGGGCTCGCAGAGGGCGCCGATAGAGGAGAAGAGCGTGCCTGGCCTCGACGAGGACTCGCTGACGATGGCGTACGAGGCGGCTAGGGGGGCTCTGGAGATGGCGGGCGTGAATCCCAGGGAGGTGGGCGCCGTGCTGGTGGGCTCCGAGTCCCCGCCCTACGCCGTCAAGCCCTCGGCCACGGTGATAGCCGAGGCGCTCGGCATCACGCCCGAGGTGGTGGCGATAGACATGGAGTTCGCCTGCAGGGCGGGCACGACTGCGATGATACTGGCGGCTGGGCTAGTAGCGAGCGGCGCCGTGAAGTACGGGCTGGCCGTGGGGACGGATGATGCACAGGCGAGGCCGGGCGATGAGCTGGAGTACACGGCTGGGGCTGGCGCGGCCGCCTTCCTGCTCTCGGGGAGGCCTGACGAGTGTGTAGCCCTGATAGAGCACGCCTACTCGTACGTCACAGACACCCCCGACTTCTGGAGGAGGGATGGGCAGAGGTTCCCCAGGCACACGTTCAGGTTCACCGGCGCCCCGGCGTACTTCCGGCACGTGGTCGGCGCGGCTAGGGGGTTGATGGAGGAGGCGGGCCTCAAGCCGGGCGACTTCGACTACGTGGTGTTCCACCAGCCTAACGTCAAGTTCCCGCTGAGGGCTGCTAGGATGCTGGGCTTCAGGGAGGAGCAGGTGAGGCCCGGGCTCCTAAGTGGCCAGATAGGCAACACCTACGCGGCCGCATCCCTGCTCGGCCTAGTCAGGGTCCTGGACGTGGCTAAGCCGGGGCAGCGCGTGCTCGTCGTCTCCTTCGGCTCCGGCGCGGGCTCCGA
>QMRZ01000082.1 GCA_003649495.1 Thermoprotei archaeon
CCCTGGGATAGTAATTTGCCTCCGGCCGTATAAACAGGAGGTAGCTACTCACGAGCCCTCTTCTCAAATAGGGTCTCGTAGACGGGGCCGCGCGGCGTCAACGTGCTCTTTTTCAGCCTGAAGTTGGAGACCAGCATCTCGCCCACCTCCACCCCCTCCAGCTCGGCTAGGACTCTGGGCAGATCGCCAGCTGCGCCCTTTACTCTAGCTATGGTCAGGTGGGGCACGAAGTCCTCCCTCGGCTTCGGGATCTTCAGCTTAGCTAAGGCTTCGTTAACCCTCCTGCTCAGCTCAGCTAGCTCATCGTGCCCCTCCCTAACCCCTATCCACACTACCCTAGGCCTCCTCCTATTCGGGAACGCCCCCACCCCCGCTAGCTCCAGCTTAAAGGAGGCGAACTCTATCTCCTCAAGGACGCCAGCTATCTCGCTCACCAGCGGCTTGGCAACCTCCCCTATGAATCTCAGTGTTAAGTGGAGGTTCTGGGGCTCCACGAGCTTCAGCCTGGCGCGTGAGGCTTTCAGCTGCTCCTGGATGTTGACTATCCTGGATACGAGCGCGGGGTCCTCCACGTCCACAGCTACGAAGCACCTAACCCTCTCCACTGCATCACCCCCCGTATAGCCACTTCTCAAGCTTCTCGCAGTTGAGCACGCGGGAAGCCTCGCCGGAGCAGGAGAGGAGGTGGGGGCAGTAGAAGCAGGGTATCTCGTCGAGCACTGAGGGGAGCTTTGGTACTAGGAGTAGCTTGGGCGTGGGCTTCAGCAGGTACATCCTCCTGCCCTTATGCACCACCACCTCCCTAGTGAGGAAGCCCATCCTCTCCAGCCTCTTGACTATCCTGCTGCCCCTCCTGCTGTCGATGTTTAGGAGATGCCAGATGTCGCGCTGCAGTATGCCGGCCTCGCCCGAGGCTGCTACTATGTCCAGTATCTTCCTCTCAAGTTGTGATCCTCCTCCCTCGCTAAGCCTTAGCTCTCTGGATTCGCTGCGCATACCCCCCTCACCTTAAATTGTAGGAGAATGGTCTAATTAAATCTGAGCGCGCCTAAGTGTATACGGTGATATCCAGCTTTGCTAGGAGCTCGCAGGTCCTCTTCCTGAGGGTCGTCTCCGTCACCCCTGCTGCCTTGGCGAAGTACGCCCTATTCCTCCTCTCCCCGTGGATCACTGACGCTATGTACAGCGCGGCTGCAGCCACGCTCCTGGGCGGCTTTCCCAGCAGGGCGTGCGCCTCAGCCGCGGCCTTGACTATATCGACGGCCGTGCGCTGCACCTTCATGTCGAGGCCCAGCCTGCTGGCTATCATCGGTATGTACTTGAGGGGGCTGGGCGGCCTGAGCTTGAGCGTATCCCTCATCTTGTCCAGCAGCAGGAGGTAGCACCTCCTGGCCTCCTTGAGGCTCGTGAGGGCTAGCTCGCACAGCCTAGCTGGGTGGTAGGGTACGCCGTATTCCCTACACGCGAGCATGAGGCACGCGACGGCCATTGACGAAACGCTCCTGCCCCTCAGGAGGCCGACCCTCTGCGCCAGGGCGAATAGCCTGGATGCCTCCTCCCTGACTTGAGAGGGGGCCTGGACTGCGGCGGCGAGCCTCCTGATCTCCTCCCTCCCCTCGATTACGCTCCTGGCGTCCTGCCTGGAGATGTGTGATTGTATGAGCGTGAGCCTCCTGAACTCCTCCCTTCTCCTGGCATCCATCGCCTGGGGGCGCCCTATCACTGTTGAGAGGCTGGTGAAGGGCTTGACGGGCTCAGCCCTGGCCCTCGCCACGGCCTGCTCCTCGTTGTAGGCCCGCCACTCCGGCCCGCTGTCGATAATGCCCTCCTCGATCACGAAGCCACAGTCCTCGCACTTCAGCTCGCCGCTGTAAGGATCGTAGAAGACGTTGCGGGAGCCGCAGTTGGGGCACGCGCGCTCGCTCACCTCCTACCACCCCTCCGCCTCCTCCTAGCGACCTCCATCGCGTAGAGCAGCCTGTTCACCAGGTAGTCCGGCCGCTTGATCCGGGGGGAGGTGACCTTGACTACCACGTAGGGCGAGGACACGGGCCCTATTATGTCGTAGACGAAGCCGACTAGGCTGGCGGCGGAGTCGTAGACCTCTGCGCCCAGCTTCGGCAGGGCTTTAGCCTTCACTACCAGCTTGCCGTCGCGCGTGACCCTTACTACCTTGCCTATCACCAGCATAGGGCATCACGAAGCTGTGATATTGGGGAGGGCGGGTACTTAAGTCAGCAACGCTGCACAGCGATAGTTTCGGCCAAGCGCCACTTTTTTAAAAGATGTGGAGGTAGAGGTGGCGTCCATGCTCAGCGAGCTTGAGAGGTATAAGCTGGAGAGGTTCCTGAAGGAGCTCAAGAGCAAGAGGGGGAGGGGGACGGAGCTCATCTCACTCTACATACCAGCTGGCAGGCCGATAAGCGACGTCATGAGCGTGCTGAGGAGTGAGTACTCGGCAGCCTCCAACATAAAGGATAGGACTACGCGGCACCACGTCCTCGACGCTTTGACGGCGGTCATGCAGCGCCTCAAGCTATTCAGGACCACGCCGCCCAATGGGCTCGTGATATTCGCTGGCTACGTCGCCAGGGGCGCGCCCGGGAGCGAGAAGCTGGAGGTGCACGTGCTGGAGCCCCCCGAGAAGCTGAGGATCTGGCTCTATAGGTGCGACTCGCGGTTCTACACGGAGATACTGGAGGACATGATAGCGGTTAAGGAGACTTACGGCCTTATAGTGGTGGATAGGGGAGAGGCGGCCTTCGGCGTGCTCAAGGGGAAGACGCTGGAGGTGGTTAAGGAGATAGAGTCGGGGGTCCCCAGGAAGCACAGGGCTGGCGGCCAGTCGGCGAGGAGGTTTGAGAGGATAATCGAGCAGCTCACCCACGAGTTCTACAAGAGGGTAGGTGAGTACGCCAACAAGATCTTCCTCGGCATCCCGGACCTGAAGGGGATTATAGTGGGCGGCCCCGGCCCGGCGAAGGAGGAGTTCCTGAAGGGCGATTACCTCCACTACCAGCTTAAGGAGAAGGTGATAGGGGTCTTTGACGTGGGCTACAGTGGCGAGGCCGGGATCTACGAGCTCGTAAAGCGAGCTGAGGGCCTCCTGAGGGATGTCCAGTACGTGAGGGAGAGGGAGGCTGTGAACAAGTTCCTCTACCACCTCGCGAGGGACACGGGCATGGCGGTCTACGGGGAGGAGGAGGTCAGGAGGATGCTGGTGATAGGGGCTGTCGAGACCTTGCTGCTCTCGGAGGAGCTGAGGAGGGTGAGGGTTAGGTACAGGTGCAGGGCCTGCGGGGCGGAGGGTAGCGTGAGCGTCGAGGGGGATGGAGAGGTTAAGTGCGGGAAGTGCGGGGCCGCTGACGTGGAGGTGGTGGACAAGACGCCGGTTATAGAGGAGCTCGCCAAGCTGGCGGAGCGCAGCGGCGCTGAGGTAGTTTTAGTCTCCACGCAGACTAGCGAGGGGAGGGAGCTCTACAGGGTCTTCGGCGGGGTAGCCGCCATCCTCCGGTTTAAGGTTTAAGGCTACATCCCTCAGCACTACTTGTGAGGAAGAAGCGGCTGGAGATCCTGCTCTCGCGCATCCCGCCGCACCCGCGGCCCAGGCTCGAGCTCGAGCAGTACGCTACGCCGCCACACTTAGCGGCCAGGCTGCTGTGGGTGGCTGTGGCCACTTACCACGACCTCCTGGGGGGCGTGGTGCTGGACTTGGGCGCTGGGACTGGGAGGCTTGGGCTTGGAGCAGCTCTGCTGGGCTCCCCCTACGTGGTGCTGGTGGACCTGGACCACGATGCCCTGAGGATAGCGTTGAGTAAGGCTAGGGAGCTCCGCATCGATGAGCGGGTAGACGCGGTGTGCGCCGACGTTAGGCGCTTCGAGACTGCTAGGGAGGCCAGCTACGTCGTCCAGAACCCCCCATTCGGCGTGCACAGGAGGGGTGCTGACGTGGAGTTCATGGCAGCTGCGCTCAAGCTGGCGCGAGTGGTCTACAGCGTGCATAAGGCCGAGTCAGTCGACTATGTCCTGGAGAGGTGCCGTGAGGCGGGAGCGGAGGCACGCTTGCTGTTCAGGGAAGTCATAAGGCTTCCCCCTACCATGCCGCACCACCGCAAGAGGGAGCACGTAGTCGACGTGGCAGTCATCAGGGCTAGCAGGGAGCTGGGCTGAGGAGGCAACATTTTTCTAGCTGGGGGGTCAGGCTGCACGGGCATGAGAGCTTCACGTCGCGTCGTAGTGCCTGGTGAGGAGCTCGGAGTTATAGAGGAGTACGTGCCCCTCTCCAACACCTACGTCGAGGATGGGGTGATAAGGGCTAAGGTAGTGGGCGAGCTGAGGGCTGATGCTTTGAGACATGAAGTGGAGGTCCTGGAGGCTAGGAGGGCGTCTCTCCCCCGGGAGGGGGAGACCGTGTATGCCGTCGTTACCGGGATGAGGGATGTCATAGGCTACCTGGACATTTTCTACAATGAGGACACGGGGTTGGAGTACGTGCCCCCCTACAGGGGGGTCATCCACATATCGGAGATAAGCTCGAGCAGGGTTAGGAGCGTCTCCGAGATCTTCGGTTACGGGGATGTGGTGAGGGCCCGCGTCATCTCCAGTAAGCCTCCCTTCCTGCTCTCGACTAAGGGCTTCGAGTACGGCATAGTATTCGCTAGGTGCCCTAGGTGCACGACCCCTCTGAGGAAGAGGGGGCTCTGGCTGTACTGCTATGCCTGTAAGAAGGTGTATAGGAGGAGGAAGGTGTCTAGGCTCTACCTGGTAAGGTGATCATGCGCGGCCTTAAGAAGAGGGTTATATCCGTGAGGTTCGCCTCGCCGAGCGAGGCGGCTGAATTCCTAGAGCACGTCTCGAAGCTCCTGAGCAACTTGGCGGCCGAGGTTAAGGGCTGCTCAGTTAAGCTCGTCGTGATGGCCCCCCCAGAGGAGCTGGATAGGGAGTATGCTAGGGTGAGGGAGGCCTTAAGGCAGTGGAGGATGTCCAGGCAGCTGCCGAGGCGGGGCGTGTACAGGCATCACATGGGCATGGTCCTCTCCTCAGCTAGCCTGAAGGTCAGCATACCGGTGGCTGCCCTCGTCGAGCTCCTGCAGCTCAAGGGCTTCAGGGCAAAGCTCGAGGGGGGATACATAGTCAGCAGCGCCACCTTCGAGCAGGTCGTAGAGGAGGCGTCGCGCCTGTCCGAGAAGTATGCTGAGGCGCTCAGGCTCCTCGCTACTCCAATGCTGAAGAGGCTGGCCGCCATACTCGCGGCGGCGCTGGGGTGCACAGTGGAGGAAGCGCTGGAGAGAATGGAGGCTCTAGGGCTGACGAAAGTTGATGAGAAGTATAGGCGCCTCGTGCTGGCCATAAACTACGAGGAGGCGCTAAAAAGAATAAGGGGGCTCGTGTTGGGGGAGGGAGGTGGAGGAGGTGGGCGAGAGTCTGGAGGTGGAGGTTGAGCGCTTGGAGCCCACCAGGCTGACTATCAGGGTTAGGGGCGAGGACCACACTATATTCAACGTGTTGGTAGAGGAGCTGAACAGGGATGAGCACGTCGTGTTCGCGGCTTATAAGCAGCTGCACCCTCTAACCGGCGAGTACACGCTAACTGTAGTTACGGATGGGGAGGAGGAGCCGCTCGCGGCTCTAAGGAGCGCGTGTGAGAGGCTTAAGGAGGTTTATGGCAGCCTGCTCAACCAGCTAAGCCGCGGGTAATGCCGCTCGCCGAGCGCTCAGTCAGGAGCCTAGCTAGGCTCGGCGACGCCATAGTCAAGTACCTGGCCTCAGCTTTGCTGACACTGCACGCTGGCGTGCCAAGAGGCATTAAGGTGGCTGATAAGCTGCTGCGGGAAGTAGCGCTAGGAGAGGGGCTCCACAGGCGCGGTCAGCTGAGGCCTGAGGACCTATTTGAGGCGCTCGTGGGCTACGCGTGGCTGAGGGGCGTGAAGACTGAGCACATGCTCAAGGTCATGTGCTCGCCAGCGCTGGGGGCCGAGTCGGAGGAGGAGGCCTTGAAGAGGGGGCTGGCGGCATTGCTCAGGGATATCCTGCGCAACGACTGGGCTAGCGAAGTGATAGGCAGCACTGGCTAAGGGCCGGGGAGCCAGGCCTTTATACTCTCGCCCCCTCTCCTCTAGCTGAAGAATACAGAGGTGGAAGCAGGGGATTCCGCGCGGTGCTGCTAACGTCTACGGTAAGCTGGCGAGCGTGGCTGTTAAACCCCTCCACGAGCTAGTGGCTAGGGATGCTGCCCTGTTAAAGCCCGAGCGTGTGGTTGACGTGGGCTGCGGGCCCAGCGACTTATTACTGGAGCTCGTGGGCTGTAGCATTAGACTGTGGCTTTCTGCATCGCAGCCCGCCCAGAGCCGCGGCGACCCCCATCCACGGCTGATGCAGGAGGACACACCTCGAGACATTAAGCCACGGATCGGGTGAACGGCTTGAAGAATCTGTCTACTGCGTAGGGATCGGCATCTCGCGGGCCATGGCCCGCATCTTCTGGAGGAATGCAGCTCGGAGGGGGGTGAGGCATGGGGTGGCGTCGTAGTGGCTGATGCTCATAAGTTGCCACTACGCTACAGCTGCCCAGACCTCCTACCGTCGACGGGGACTCTACACCACATCAGGAGGCCAGCTGACGTCTTCAGGGAGTGTGCCCGCGTGCTCGAGGGGAGGGGTGAGGCCTGGATGTATGAGTTCTCCCACGACGCTCCCCGAGCCGAGGTGGGGAGGACGGCTAGAGAGTTCAAGAGGCCCATCCTCTGCCTGAAGCTAGTCGCTGCCCAGGCACTGCCCTAGTCGCTACTCCACAGCCTGCCCCAGGCA
>QMRZ01000083.1 GCA_003649495.1 Thermoprotei archaeon
CCCCACCCCCTCCACGAGTAGTACGCGGCCTTAAGCTCCTCCGGCCTAACGACCACGTAGCCCCTCTCCTCGAGGCCCAGGGACTCTAGAGCACCTCGAGTTGGCGTGAAGCGCCGGACCCAGAGCACCTCGTCAACACCCCTGTAATACAGCACGTGGGTCCTGGGAAGCAGGTACTTGTCAAAAGCCCCCCTCAGGCACTCTGAGGCTATCAGGACGTCACAGAGGGGAAGCGCCAGCGTATTAGCAGCCTCTGCGTGGGGCGTATCGTTGAGCGCCACGTACTTGATGCCGAGCCCGTAGGCCACCCTGGCAGCTGATGGGTTGGGGTAGGCTATCAGGACTTGAGGCTCGAAGCTCCTCACGATCTCGGTGAGAGAGCCCATCCTCCTCACATCCGCCACCAGCTTGCCTAGCCTGGACCCCCCGCCATGCTCGCCCACCGCCAGCGGCTCGATGCCGTAGAGCTCTATGGTGCTCCTAGTACACTCGTACTCCCTGCAGGTGACCAGCACTTCATAGCCCCTCTCGCGGAGGGCCAGGCACAGGCAGGCGGCCAGCCTCCCCTGCTTCGGGGTCAGCGCGTCAATCCAGATCCTGGCCCTCACCGGGGAGCACCTCGCCGCCTCCAGAGCCTCGCTATAGCCCTCTGGATCCTCTCCAGGGTCTCCAGCGTGAACACCCTACTGGCTAGCATGACCGTGAGGAGCGACACGAGGAGGGAGCCAGCTATGTACAGCGGGGTCTCGGGGGGCAGCCTGGCGGCTATGGCCTCCTTGGACAGTATGACCGGCTGGGTGATTGGCAGCGTGTACAGCAGTGCCCTGAGCGGCTGGCCTAGGCTGAGCGTGTCGGCCAGCGCTATGTAGTAGCCGGGGATGAATATCAACATCACGAGCGGGCCGGATAGCGCGCCAGCGATCCTCACATCGCTGCTCAAGGCGCCCACCACTATGCCGAGCGACGCTGCGAAGAAGAGCGCAACTAACAGGCTAGCTAAGATCCAGGCTAGCGACTCAGCGCCCACCAGGATGTGCAAGGAGGCCAGCACGGGCTCGCCCAGCGAGAGGGCGGCTGAGGGCAGCACGTAGAAGTACGCGATGAATCCGAGGATGCTGAGGAGGGATCCGATGAGCGCCACCGCGAAGGAGCCCAGGAGCTTTGAGAGCAGTATCGTGAACCTGTCCACTGGGAGCGTCAGGAGCACCTCCAGGGTGCGCTCCTCGTTCTCCACAGCAGTTGCGGTGGCGGCCATCTGCACCACGCCGACCGCCACTATCATCACCACCACCGGGACCAGCATCGCCGGCAGCGCGAGGCTCGTCACAGCCCTGCCGGCATCCCCGGACACCAGCACTCCCTTGGAGGCGATGTAGGTCGCCGCCACCTCCCTTAAGGGCTTCTTTACTAGATCCAGGCTGACTCCAGTACCGCTTATCAGGCGCTCAGCCACCACGTCCCCGAGCAGGGAGACTAGGCGAGCCCCCCTCGAGGGGGCGAATAGGCTCAGGGTCCTCACTACGTAGAGCACCGTCACGTTCGGCCTACGCCTCTCCTCCAGGCTCTCTCCAAAGCCCGGCGGCAGCACTGCGACGCACTCAAGCCCCAGCTCCAGCGCCCTGTGCAACGCCTCCTCCACCCCACTGACGTTCAACACTACTAGGTCGACCCCCCTAGCTGGCCCGACCTCCAGGAGCCTGGCCACCACCTCACGGGCGAGGGGCGAGGAGTCAGCAATCACGAGACCAGCCTTCACGGGGACTTGAGCCCCCCGAATCGCCTCGCCCATGGAGGCGCCTATGACGAGGCCCAGCACGGGCAGTATGAGGGCTGATATCACGAATGGTATCCATATCCTCGGGTCCCTGACCAGCTCCCTAATCTCCTTGAGTAGGAGGGGCTTAAGCCCCCTCGCCCACCAGCTTGATGAGAACCTCCTCAAGGCTCACACCCCCGTGCTCCTCCCTCAGCTCGTCAGGGGTTCCGCACGCGAGGATCCTCCCCCTGTGAATAACCGCTATCCTGTCACACACCCCCTCGACCTCCGACATGTTGTGGCTCGAGAGGAGGACTGTCACCCCCCACTTCCGGGCGTACTCCCTGATGACCCTCCTTATCGCGTTGGAGTGAATGACGTCCAGCCCAGTGGTGGGCTCATCGAGCACCGCCACCCTCGGCCTCACCATGAGGGCCCTGGCGACCTGTATCCTCCTCTTCATCCCCCTGCTGTAGGTCTTCATCTTATCGTACACGCGATCCCCCAGCCCCGCAAGCTTCAGCCCCAGCTCGAGCGCCTCCTCAGCCTCCCTCCCGCTCCCGAAGTACACCTCAGCCATCATCTTCAGGTACTCGTAGCCGGTGAGGTTCCTGTACGTGCCAGCCTCCTCCGGGAGGTACGAGACAAGCCTCCTCACCTCCGCAGCTCTCCTCACAACATCGAGGCCGCAGATCTCCACCCTCCCCGAGGTGGGGAGCAGCAGGGTAGCCAGTATCCTGAAGGTAGTGGTCTTGCCAGCGCCATTAGGCCCTATGAGGCCGAATACCTCGCCCTCCTCCACCGCGAAGGATACCCCCCTCAGCGCGGGGAAGCCCTCAAAGACCTTCACTAGATTCTCCACCACCACGATGCTCAAGGCATCTCACCCGCACATGAGGCGCGTGAGACTTGAGCCCCCCTGCGCTGCAGCTCCCTGGCCAAGTAGGAGGCTATCCTCTCCACCTCCTCCTCAGCGCTCTGAGCAGTGCTGCCGTAAGCGGTTATGTGCAGGTCAACCACGTGCTGGCCAAGCTCAGAGCCCCGCGGGTGACTCTTGATATACGCCAACGCGCTGAGCTTCATAGCCTCTTCAACGACTGGCGCCAGCAGGGACTCGGGGACTCCCCTCACCCTAAGCAGGGCCTCGGCGCAGTGGGGCCGGGGGCCCAGGCTCCTCAACTTAGGCTCAACGTGCCTCTCGAACATCGCCTCCATCTCCGCGGGGACCCCGGGTAGGAGGAAGATGAGGGCCCCCCTCCACTCTACCTCGACTCCAGGCGCCGTACCAACGGGATTCGGTATAGGCCTAGCCCCCCTAGGCATCCTTGCCATCTTAACCCTGCTCTCAGTGAGCGCTCCCGAGTACTTCTCCTCAATCATTTTGAGCGCCTCCTCGTTTAATGCTAGCTCCACGCCCATCGCCACTGCAAGCCCCTCAGAGGTCTTATCATCGAAGGTGGGCCCCAGGCCGCCCGTGGATACGATGACCTTAGCACCCCTGTCCACGGCAGTCCTGAAGGCCCACGCTATGGCCTCCACCTCATCGGGCACCACCAGGCCAGCCCCCACCCTGTAGCCCAGGAGCGTGAGCCTGCGGCCCAGCCACGCCATGTTGGTGTTCACAACCCTGCCTATCAGGAGCTCGTTACCCACTGAGATCAGCCAAGCCTCAGGGCCGGGCGCTAAGCCCACCGCCACTCCCCAGCGGTCAGGGCGGGGGGCAGCGTATAACTCTTCCGTAGCTCGACTGGGCGGCGCTCACGCCAGTAAGGCCAGAATAAGCGGCGTCGAGAGAGCCGCCAGGAGCGTCAGCGTGAACACCACCTTAGCCACCCTCTCTGGGTGCTGCCCGTAGACGTTAGCCAGCACCACGTTAGTGACGGCGGGCGGCATCGATGCCTCCAGCATTAACACCCTGTACGCCAGGCCGCCGGGCTCGGCGTAGGCAGGGGCGACGAGGAAGGCGACGAGGGGGGCGATCAGGAACCTGGTGGCCATCACCCTGAGGGAGTCTGCATCTAACTTGACGCCAGCCTCGAACGCCTGGACGCCCAGCACGAACAGCGCAATGTAGGGCGCGGCGCTACCTACCCGCGAGATCGGAGTCAATAGAGCGTTAGGCAGCTTCACGCCAGCCAGGGAGAGTAGCAGCCCAGCTAGGATGGCGTAGAGTGGAGGGTACTTTGCCAGAGCAGTGAGCCCCCTCCTAATCCTCCCGGTCAGGAGGAGTGGGGCTAGGGTATAGCCTACGCTGGCGTTAACTAGGATGTAGAAGCCTACGAGGGGGAGGGCGTCTGCGCCCCACATGACATAAGCTATGGGTATCGGCAGGTAGCCAGCGTTGACGTATGTTGAGAGCAGCATTAGCTCGCGATCCCCCCCGGTCAGGAGGTAGGAGGAGGATAGGGATGCTGCTATCACCGCCGCGGCTGTGACTGCTACGGCTACGAAATCCTTAGCCAGCCCCCCGGGCTGCCGCCTGTATACCGAGGAGAATAAGAGCAGCGGCAAGAATGAGTATAGCACGGCCCTGGAGAGGGAGCGGGCGAAGCTCTCGTCCGGCCTCGCGAGAGCTGCGTAAGCCATCCCCAACGCCAGGGGCATGTAAAGCTCCAGCAGTGCGCTGGCGATTGCCTCCATCCTCCAGCCCTCCGCCCCCCGCTTTATTAAAACTTTAGCAGGCCTGGGTGCAGGAGCTCGAGCTCACGCCTACAGCGCGGGCAGAAGTAGGGGGTCTTCGAGTCGACATCCAGGATGGAGTTGCTAAACCTCATCACGCAGCGCGGCGTCCTACAGTGTCCCAGCCCTAAGGCGTGGCCGAGCTCGTGAATAGCCTCCTTAACCACCCTAGCCGCTAGTATCTCCTCGTTAGGCGGCAGGCCGTAGAACTCTTGCCTCAGCCTCGTGAGGAACACTAACCCGCCCCACCCAGCCCTGGCGACTCCGAACACGAAGTTTAGCCCAGCCACGTACGCGTCAGCGTCTATCAGCACTAGGCAGAGGGGCGGCGCCCTGCTGGAGAGGGCGTCGAGGAGCAGGTCAGCCCTCACCTGCTCCCTCTCCTCATCGTAGAATTCCAGCACGCGGCTCAGGCTCAGGTCCCTGCTAACCACCACCTTCAGGCTGAAGACCTCACTTAGGCTCTCGCTTAGCCTATGCACCAGCCATTCCTCGACGTTAACAGGCTTCACGTGTAGCAGGAGGGGTCTCACGCCTACACACAGCTGATCAGCCTTATAGCTCTAGCCCGGCCTCATGATCCTCTTATGAAAATTCTGAGAGAGGTACTGAGCGTTCTGTGTAACCCTCCTCCCAGGCCTGCATGTAGGCCCTTAATACGGGGGCAGGCGTTATATAGCGCGTGTGACACTAACCTTCCCGGCATGAGACGCTACGAGCTCCTAGCCCTCCTCATAGAGCTTGCCAAGCAGGGGTGTGCTAGGAGCCCGGTTAAGGTGGATAGGGCCATAATAGCGTCCAACCTCGAGATATCAGCCTGGACCCTCTCTAAGTGGCTGCGTGAGGCTGTTAGGAGGGGGTACCTGGAGGTGACCTCTCGGGGGAGGGGGAGGCGCTACTTCCTAACCCCCCGAGCCATTGAGGAGCTTAAATCCCTGCTCAAGACCCTCTCCTCCTCCCTCAGCAGTATGGAGCGGATAGTGTTGAGAGGCGTGGTCTTCAGGGGCTTGGGTGAGGGGGCCTACTACGTGTCACTCACCGAGTATAGGGAGTGGTTCCGCAGGATCCTCGGCTTCGAGCCCTACCCGGGCACACTGAACGTCAGGCTCGACCCCGAGTCAATAGTTAAGAGGAAGGTCCTCGAGAGCTATGAGGGCCATAGGATACCGCCGGTGAGGAGGGGGGGTGAGAGCTACTGCAGCGCGAAGGTATTCAGGGCCGTGGTCAACGGCAAGGTGGAGGCCGGCGTCGTGATACCCGAGAGGACCGTGTACGGCCCAGACGTGATAGAGGTTGTGGCTAAAGTCTGCCTTAGGGAGGCCTTAGGCCTCGAGGACGGGGACACCGTGGAGATAGAGGTGCTACCTCACACCGGCGAGCCTGAGGACTGACGCCCGAGCCCCCACGCGGCTTGGGGGTGGGCTTAAGCTCAAAAGGAGCCATGTCTGTTTAACGCGGGTGGGGGCTTTGCGCATGAGGGCAGCTCTTCCCGCGCTGGCTGTAGCAGTCCTCCTCGCTGCCCGCGTGCCCGCCCCCCCTCAGGGCTTGGCGGTCATTGGGAGGAGCTGGATCCTAGCGCCCGCTGTATCCTCAACGCCATCCGGGTACGTCGGCGTGCTTGTCAACATATCCCTCACGATCATAGAGGGACACGGGGACATCTACGTCTCCACCTCGCCTCTAACAGATGTGGACATGCAGGGCTCAGCTAGGGCGGCAGTGCGGGCCGCCTGCAGCCTGCTGGGAGTGGACTGCAGCCACTATGACTTCCTCTTCCACGTCGAGGCTGATACAGTGATAGTGGGCGGCCCCAGTGCTGGGCTAGTGATGGCAGTACTCACTTCCTCCATTCTCACGGGGCGGCCGCTCAACAGGAGTGTGATGGCCACTGGGATGGTGGCCCCGGATGGCTCGGTGGGGCCCGTGGGCGGCATACTGGAGAAGGCCAATGCGTCTGCCAGGGCTGGGGCTAAGCTCTTCCTAGTCCCCCTCGGCCAGTCAGTCGTGGTGACCTACGTCAGGAGGGAGAGGAGGGTGGGCCCCTTCATCATGTACACTGTGAAGCCCGTCAGGGTGAACTTGACCGAGTACGCCCTTGAGAATTGGGGGCTTAGAGTGCGCGAGGTGGTCAGCCTCGAGGATGCACTCGAGGCCTTCCTAGGCCTCAAGATCCCCGAGGCCGTGGGAGAACCCGTGGCTAGCGCGGAGGTGGCTGCAGCCTGTGAGCAAGTAGCCAGCATGCTGCTGAGGAGCGCTGAGGGGAGCCTGAGGAGGGCTAAG
>QMRZ01000084.1 GCA_003649495.1 Thermoprotei archaeon
AGTCAACTGCGTACGCCGATGTGGCCAGCCTAACTCCCGGGGCCGAAAGGATGGGTGCGCTCGAGGTGGAGTACGTGGCCAGGAACATCGTTGAGGCATATAGGCTACTGGAGCTGTGGGTCCTCGCCGCTTACTCGCTAGAGAGGTAGAGGCAAGCCTTTGAGGCAGAGACTCGTACCGCCGAGCCGCGATGCCCTAGCATGAGTTGATGCAAACTTTCAGAGGATTTTAAGAAGCTGGTGAGGGGTGTCAAAGCCGAACTTAACTTCCTTAATCTACATCAGCAGCTTCTAGCGGTTGCTCGCGGGCAGCGGGTCGCTAACGCACCTCCGTCTGCGCTGCAGCTTCTCTCTCAAGTCCAGGTAGGCGCAGAATAGGAGGCCCGTGACTGCAAAGCCGATAATGGCTGCGGGCACTACGATCCTCTCCAGTATCAAGTAGAAGCGGGGGATGTGGAGAGCGAGCTTTACTCCAAAGACCTCCTCCCGCACTAGCACTAGGAGCTTCAGGTCCTCGGGAACATACTCCCTGAAGAAGTCCACAGCCTTCCTCGCCGTTACCATTACCTCCTCCCTAACCTCGTTGAGTGTCTTAGGCGTGCTCACTGAGATGTAGTAGTAGGTCTTGCCTAGGAGGGGGTCACGCCAGGTGCCGAAGCCCACCTTCACTAGCGGCATCCTCGTGCACACGTACTTCCCCTCAATCCACTTACAGACATCCACTACCTCCATCCCTAAGCCCTTGACAAACTTCGTGAATTCCTCCCTGAACTCCTCATCCCTTAGGCTCCAGATAGCATGCGCACGCACGTCGAGGCTCAGCTCATCAAGCTCGCGGAACCACCTCCTTATGCTTTCGTCGTAGATCAGGGCGTGGAGACCGCGGTCAGCGAACCTATGGGCCAGCTCCCCCGCGATGTCAGCGGCCTGCTCTACGCTGCTGAACTCGAAGTTCACGAGCCTGACCAGGATCACGCCACCCTTAACCCACAAGTCAACCTTGAAACCCCTTGAGCACATGAAGTCCCCCACCTCCTTCGCTAGCGTAATGTCCTCAAGCCTCCCACGCAGCGCCAGCTCAGTGAGGCTCCTTAGCCTCCGCTCAACTGGACACGCCACGCACACGTACGCATTCCTGTAGACCAGTAGAGGCTTATCCGAGAGCATTACAGACGCAACTACAGCCCTCCCCTCCCTTGCCACAACGAACTTATAGAAGCCACAGTCGAAGGCCTCTGCAGACCCCGCCGCGCTGCGAGCAATAGTCAATACTGCTAAGACCGTGAAAAGCCAGGGCCTAGCCAGCATCCACCCTCGACTAGGCAACGCCCCTCCCATTACTACAAAGTGTGAAGATATTTTTTCTTCCGGTGCTAAGGTACGGTATCGGAAAAGAGGCAGGGAGGGGTCAAGCGCTTTTAGCCAGCATCCTGACTGCTGGTCTAAGGCTTTGGCTTGGGAGAGACGCAATTATGCTGTGACTTCAGCTTGAGGCACTCATCCCTGGAAGAGCCTTATCCCGATGCGTAGATGTAGAGACCTCTAAAAGTTGAGACGACTACAGCTTATTCTCCGACAATGTGGAACTGCGGCTAGCTACTACTCTAATCCCCATTTGAAGCGCCTAGCGACTATCAGGGCGGTGATCGTCATCCAGGTGGCTAGGGAGGCTAGGGTCCAGGCTGGCTCGCAGGCTGTAGGCGCATAGCCCGTTAGCCACCTGGCGGCCTCCATGAGCGCTACTGTGGGCACTGCTAGAGCTGGGAGGCGCATGGGTGGCGGGAGAATGATGAGCGGGTAGTATACGGGGGAGAGCGTGATGGTGAACGTGTAGAGGGGATTCGTTATTGCCGAGATATTGGTGGGGTTCCTTATCCTGAGCAGTATGGAGAGTGAGAGAAATGCTCCGAGCAGCAGGGCGAGTGCCGCGACTGGGATGAGCGCTAGCAGGGGGAGCGGATCGAGACCTAGGAGGAGGGCTATGGCTAAGGCTGGCAGCACCTGTGTCGCCAGGAAGGGGTTACAGCCTAGGACTACTCCAAGGAAGTAGGCGGGCAGTGTGACTGGTGATGCGACTAGGTGCTTAAGCCTCCTGTTCTGCCGGTCCCAGCCAATGGTCTGCGCCACTATGTTGAGCCCTAGGCCCCACGCCCCCGCCACCACGTAGGCTAAGATTAGGTTCCTCAGTGCGTTGAGGCTTCCCCACACGTAGATTATGATTGTGAAGCCGATGGTGCCCACTAGCCCCTGGACTAGCCAGAGAGGCTGTCTTCTAACCCACCTGGACTCTAGGTACGCTATCCCCAGCACCTGCCTCCACATGTCCCCTCACCAGCTTGAGGTGGGCATCCTCCAGCCCCACCCTCCCGATCATGTAGATCGGGGCGTGGCTGGCCAATTCCTCCACCAACCTGACGGCCTCCCCGTAGCTCCTGGCGTAGATGACCGCTCTGTCGCCCAAGTCTATGTACTCTCCGTACTCCTCCAGCCCATCAAATTTCCCCACAACTATCCTGTACTCGTAAGGCAGCTCCTTGACCAGGTCGTAGGGCTTCCCCTCAGCCACTGTGACACCCTCATTGATCAGAACTACTCTGTCTCTTATCGTCTCGGCCTCACCCATATCGTGTGTGGTTAACAGTATGCTGGCGCCCCCCGCTACGGTCTCCCTAATGGCGCGCCACACTACATGCCTAACCTCGACATCGAGCCCCACAGTGGGCTCATCCAGGAATATAACGTCGGCCTCCGTGGCGAGCACTGCTGCTACAGTAGCCCTGCGCCTCTGCCCCCCGCTCAGGGTGCGCAGCGGCCTATTCCTCTCCTCCCAGAGCCCCACGAGCTCCAGCCACCTCCTCGCCTGGGCCTTAGCGTCCCCGATGGGCCAGCCCCTGGCAACAAGGCCCCAGGCCACCACCTCGAATGGCGTGTGATCCCAGCCCACGATAAACTCCTGTGGCATGTAGGCTATCCTCCTCCTAACCTCCCTGTACTCCCTCACGATGTCAAAGCCCAGGACCCTGGCACGCCCCCTCGAGGGCCTGAGGTTAGTGGTCAGTATCCTGATGGTCGTGGTCTTACCAGCCCCGTTAGGACCCACGAGCACGACTAGCTCGCCCTTCTCCACAGAAAATGTCGCGTTCCTCAAACCCCACACATTCCCGTACCTCCTGCCCAGCCCCCGCGCCTCAATCGCGGCATCCTCCAGCAGTTTAATCTTACAACTTATCATGATATATCATTTAACATTCATTGTAAGGCTGTATTTAATGATTGCTCACAATCCGTGATGACGGGGCTTGCAGGGGATCAGCGTCACGCTAGCGGAGCAGTAATCTACTACGAGCTTGAAGTTAGCTAGGAACTCCTGTCCCAGTATCAGCTCGTCTAAGCCCTCGAACGTCTCAGCGAAGCCGTACACAGTGGCGCCTCCCACATCTACAGACACGTAGACACCCCTAGCTTTCACGGCACGGCCCCCAGGCAGCAGTAGGAGCCTCTCCTCAAGCCTCAGCTCGCCGAGGCCTAGAGACTCAAACGCGTCGCGCGGGAGTGCTAGGAAGCCCTCATACCCCGTGTCAATCACTGCCATGGCCTCGCCCTCCCCGGGGTAAGCCCTCCCGAGCAGTGGATTCCTAACTCTTATCCAGACGACGGGCGTGAGGCCTAGAAGGCTCAAGCCCTCCTCCCCCTCAGCCCCATCCTAGCGATGGGCTTCACGCGCCTGCTGGAGACTATCCTAATGGATCGAGGATCTACGCCCAGCTCCCTCAGCTTAGCGGCGAGCTCGTCGAGGCTATGGCTACTGGCCACAACCTCCCCCTCCCTAACTGCATAGAACACCTGCTCACTCCCGTGCTCCAGCAGGTCGAGGTAGTGCCTCAGTGCCTCCTCAATTAACTTGGATAGAGCCCCCCTTCTCCCCCCATACCGCTCAGCCACTACCCTCCTGAGCCTCTCCTCCAGCTCGTCGGGGAGCACTATAGTGAGGGTGCCCACGTATTAAATACCACTTACATAATATTTAAATATGGTGCACGTCCCTCCATGGCTACAATGATTATAGTGCGAGGGGTTTTAGGAGTGGGGGAGCCTTGAATTCAGGCGTCAGCGAAGACATGTACGTATTGGAGCTCGCTAGGCGCCGGAAGTCCGTCAGAGCCTATGCGTCCTCGCCCATCGAGCTGGGGGATGTGCTCTATGCGCTCAGGGCGGCTATCCAGGCTCCCTCGGGGGCGAATCAGCAGCCCTGGAGGTTCATCATAATCACGGATCCCGAGGTTAAGGCTAGGGTCAGGAGGGTGTGTGAGGAGGGGGAGAGGAAGTTCTACGCTAGCGTGAGGGGTGAGCTGAGGAGGTGGCTCGATGAGCGGGGCTTCACATGGAGGAAGCCCTTCCTGACGGAGGCCCCAGTCCTCGTGGCAGTGTTCGCGGACATGCACAAGCCGTACGCTGTGCAGAGCACATGGCTAGCCATTGGCTACATGCTGCTGGCCCTCGAGGAGAGGGGCCTCAGCTCGCTGACCTACACGCCCCCTAACCCCGGCGAGGTAGCTAGGACGCTGGGTGCTCCACGTGGCTATATGCTGCAGGTGCTGATCCCCGTGGGCCGCTCACGTGACCAAAGGCCTAAAGAGCCGAGGAAGTCCCTGGAGGAGGTAGCCTACGTGGATTCATGGAGCAAGCGTCTCTCAGATGTGCTCAGCTAGCCGGATGAGAGCCTGGCTACAATCTCAAAGGCGTCCTCCAGGCGTCTATAGGTCTCGACGTATGCCTTGTAGAGCTTGACGTACTTCTCGTGGAGCTCAGGGCGTGGCTCGTAGGCCTCAGCTACGTGGACCATGGAGCTCACAGCCTCATCAAATGACCTGTAGAGCCCTGCGCCCACCGCGGCCAGGATTGCTGCCCCCAGGCTGGCGGCGCTGATGACGCGGGGCACGAGTATCCTCATGCCGAGGACTGAGGCCTTGATCTCGTTCCACAGCCTGCCCCTCACCTCACCTCCCGTCATCGTTACGCGCCTGACCTCGACGCCGAGGTCCCTGAGCAGCTCCATGGCACCCACGTACTGGTAGGCGACGCCCTCCAGCACTGCCCTGATGAAGTGCGCCCTGGTGTGGGCGTGCGTGAAGCCTATGAACACGCCCCTAGCATCCGGGTTGAAGAAGGGGGTCTTAGCCCCCCAGAGGTAGGGGTAGTACATGAGGCCCTCAGAGCCTGGAGGGACCTTAGCAGCCTCCTCCAGCATCACGTCGTAGGGAGAGGCGCTCCTTTCCCGTGCTTCCTCCACCTCCCTCCAGCCGAAGTTATCCCTGAACCACCTGAGCGATTCCCCAGTGGAGTTTATGACAACCTCGTACTCCCACGTCCGGGGCACCACGTGCGTGCACGTGTCGACCCTGGCCTTAGGATCCGGCCTGGGCTCAGAGAGGGGGGCCTCGAGGCATGTGCCCGTGCCAGTCCCTATGTTGACCTCCCCCTCCCTGAGCGTGCCGGAGCCCAGCGCCTCGCACGGCCTATCCCCTCCCCCAGCCGCCACGGGAGTGCCCTTCCTCAGCCCCGTCACTTCAGCCGCCTCAGCCGAGACCTCGCCCACGATCTCCCAAGAGCCCCTGAGCTCAGGCAGCATGTCCAGGGGTATCCCCATCTCCTCGCAGAGCTCGTGAGACCACTCCAGCCTCCTTATGTCCAGCATCATGGTCCTTGAAGCCATGCTGTAGTCAGTGCAGGCCGCCCCCGTCAGCCTGTAAATTATGTAGTCCTTGGCGAATAGGATGAGCCGCGTCCTCGAGAACACCTCGGGCCGCTCCTCCTTGAGCCAGAGCAGCTTCACGGCCGAGAATATCTGGTCAACAGGCAGGCCCGTGACCTCCAGGACTCGGCTAGCCCCAAGCTTCTCCCTCACCCACTCCTCCTGCCTCTTAGCCCTCATGTCCAGCCAGATGATGCTGTTGGCCAGAACCCTCCCCTCGGCGTCCAGGGGGGCAAAGGCCTCCCTCTGCGATGTCACGCTCAGGCCCTCCACGCTGTCAGCTCCCACAGCCTTGACGACTTCCCTTATGGTCTCCACCGCAGCCCTCCACCACTCCTCGGGATTCTGCTCAGCCCATCCAACTCGAGGGTGGATGACGGGGTACTCCCTGTACGCCTCCGCCACAGGCCTCCCCTCCAGGTCGTAAGCCACAGTCTTGCAGCCGCCCGTGCCCGCGTCGACTCCCAGGACTACTGGGCCGCGCACATGCCGCCACCATGCTAACCCGCCAGCAGCCATATTAATCGAGAGCGGCGGCAAAACGCTATTTTAAGCCGCGCTGAGCCCTATCGTGGTGTCCCAGTTGAAGCTGGAGACGCCCATGTACCTCGGCCCGCTGCCCCACCCGGCAGTGGGGATCAGGATACCCGAGGTCCTCCTCGAGGGGATACTGGAGGCGTATAAGCTGAGGAACACGGCTGGCGGACTCATGCTGTCCTACGGCCGCGAGACGGCGCCTGAGTGGGTCATAGACGCCCCCCCTGGCGAGTACGAGATAACCATGGGCCACACGGGGACCTCGATAAGGAGGTACCTCACGCTGGGGGCTGAGGCGGCGAGGAGGAAGGGCGTCATAGTCGAGATGGAGGCTGACCACCTAACGATAACCACATCCTCGGCTAGGGCGGTCAAGAGAATCTCGGGGTATAAG
>QMRZ01000085.1 GCA_003649495.1 Thermoprotei archaeon
CACCCTGAGAGGGGCGTGAGGAGGCTGAAGCTCAAGTTGACTGATGGCGTAGCGCGGGTCTACGTGCCGGGTGGAGACCTCAGGGGGATGCGGCCGGGGGCGGAGCTGAGGCTGCTGGGCCTGGCCAACCTCAGGCTGGTGGCTGAGGGCGTGGCTGAGGTGGTGAGCGCGGACCCCGGGTACGCTAAGGCTAGGGGGCTGCCCATAATACAGTGGTGCCCAGCTGGCTCGGCGGTGCCCGCAACTGTGCTCTTGGCCAGGGGCTCAGAGCTCGAGGAGGTGAAGGGGCTGGCGGAGCCTGGGGTTAGGGAGTTGAAGGAGGGTGACCACGCACAGTTCTACAGGTTCGGCTTCGTCGTCCTCGAGGATGCGAGGGAGATGCGCTTCGTCTACTCCCACGACTAGCCCTCCTTGAGGCTCCAGGGCTTCCCCTCCTCAACCACCTCCTTTGGCAGCCTATCCCTGTGCCTGCTCAGGAACTCGAGGTCCTCCTTCTTATTCCTCATCTCGTCGGGCAGGAGTATGGGTATCTCATCCATTATGGGGAACCACCTGCCGCACTTCGGGCACCTCAGCACGCCCTCAGCCACCTCGTACTTTATGCACTCATCGCAGCCCGGGTCGCCCTCCAGCTCCTCCACCCGCTTGCCCTTGAAGGCACAGTAGAGCTCGCAGGCCGGCTTCTTCTTGAACTTCACGCTCCTCTCCTCGTACTTGTTCACCTTGAGCACGTATAGCTCGAGGGGGAAGGTCTTGTCGTAGGGGCAGGCTAGGAGGTCCATCAACCTATACTTCATCTGATCACCCTCTCGCCGACGACCCCTGGGCTCGGCGGCTTTTATCATTTCCGGGCCCGTGTCAGCTCAGTAATACGGCGGTGTTACCGGGGGCATGCCGCCGCCCGTGACTGACCCCCTCCTAAGGGGGGCCTGGCTACTTGCTAACGTGGTGGAGGAGTTGAGGAGGCTAGGTCTAGTAGTGCTAGCTGTGCTGGCCGTGGCGGCGTGGGCGTGGCCCGCCCCAGCTAGCCCCGGGAGCGGGCCCGTGTACTTCGCCAGGGTTGACTACGTGTTATCCGTGAAGAGCAACGTCTCACTGCTGCTGGGCGAGGATCAGGTGAAGGAGATAGCGGCCCCGCCCAGCCCGCCCGGCTACAGGCTCTACTACATGCGCGTGTCCTTCGCCAGCGGCTTGCCAGCTGGAGTAGCCCTGCTGAAGTTCGATAGGAAGGTTGAGGTCGGAGGTAAGGTAGTGTCGCTGGTGTCGTACGATGGAGTCGTCAAGCTGGCTGCCCTCGCCCCCAACGCCACTGTTGAGGCTGTGGTGACTACCTACTACGTGAAGAGCAGGTGGCTCCAGCTGAGGGATGGGGAGATCGAGCTGCAGGTGGAGGAGCCGCCGCCTCCATTCACCAAGGATGACTTGACGGTGAGGATCTCGATAGATAACCACGCCCCCTACAAGGTGGTGGACGTCAAGGGGCCTGGAGGGGAGAGCCTGCTGGGCTCAGAGTACAGCCCAGATGCCATCAGGGTCGACCCCAAGCATGTTGAGCTCAGCTTCAAGTACTTCGAGCCCAGCTCCTACAGGATCGTAGTGGCAGAGGGGGAGGACTACATCCTCCCCTCCTCCTTCCTGCTGGTTGAGACCGCGTTCCACAACGACACGCTGAGGCCGGGCGAGGTCAGGAGGTACGCGGTGCCGGAGAAGCTGGGCTGGAAGAGCCTGGGCGCGCTCGTGGTGCTCTACAGCGTAGCTCCGCTGAGCGGGAAGAGTGGGGGCTCCGCCGAGGTCGTGGGAGAGCTTGTGGATTACGCGTACATGAAGGATGAGTCTGTCAGGATAAGGGCGGCCTCGCTCCTGGTGCCGGACCTCAACCTCAGGGTCTGGGTCAGGGCCTACATAGTATTCGGCGGCTGGTTCGAGGTCAGGAACGGGATGAGGGCCGCGCTGAACGTGATGTACACGCCGATACTGATCAGGGAGGCCGGTGCCTGGGAGCCCGATGGCGTGGAGGTAACGGTCAGGGAGTCCGACGTGCGGGACGCGTGTGCCGCCTACATAGTGGTCCAGGCCCCCAGCTACGGGCGGATAGCGGGCATAGTGACGCCCTCGGGCGATGAGGTGGGCGGGCTCAGCGAGGGCGTGCTGCCGTGGGGAGGCGAGTACAGGAGCGTCAGGGTCTTCGAGAATGAGGCTTACGTGCAGGTGAAGGCCTTCAACGTGGTGGAGCCGGGCAGGTACTTCGTGAAGATAGACTGGCAGCCAGTGGCCTTCAAGCTTGTCGACGATGAGGGCAGGCCCGTGGCTGGGGCGATAGTGGAGGTGCACGGCCCGCTCAACGCGACAGCCCTGAGCGATAGAGGTGGCGTGGCGTCCTTCAAGCTCTACAAGCCAGGCCCCTACAGCGTGGAGGTCAAGTTCAAGGGCGTGACAGTGGCCGCCGTCACTCTGGGCAGCATAGTGAGCACGGAGGTGCCCCTGAAGTGCAGGGTGTACCGCGTCTCCTGGCTAGTGACCGACGCGTGGGATAAGCCGCTGGAGGGCGTGGAGATAGTCGTGAGGAGCGGCGACGCTCTGATCGCCAGGGCCGTCAGCGGGGAGGGCGGCGTGGCCGAGGTCGACCAGATCCCGGGAGGCACGTTCACAATCCAGATGACGTACAAGAGGGTGAGCGCCGTGGACGTGGAGGAGATAAACGCCAGCGGCGTCAGGAAGGCCAAGCTCGACGTGTTCCTCGAGATACCCGTGCTGGGGGGAGTGCCCCTCACCACGCTCGAGACACTGGCCGCCACATCCCTGATGGGCGGCTGCACGCTGGGCCTGGCGCTCGTGAGGCGGCGCAAGGCCAGCAGCGTTGAGGAGATAAGCCTGGAGGAGTAGGCTGGCGCAACCCCCAACTTTTTAACCCGCCTCAAGCCTTTTTCTCCCCAGGACAGGGATGTCAGGCCTGCCTATCGTGGAGAAGGAGTTGCCGTACATAGACCTGAGGGAGGAGGCTGTTAGGAGGCGCTTCGAGGAGTTCCTCAGCAACGCGATGGCGGAGACCTACGGGAGGTACCTGAGCGGAGTGCTGAATGTGAACTACATGGGCATGCCGGGCCTCTTGTTCTACCTCGACGACGAGGAGGGCCCCCTCCTGGAGGTCCTGGTGGCGTACTCCGAGGACAGGGTGAGGTACAGGGTATCGCTGGTGAGGCCCTTCGTCAGCGAGGCCGTGGTCCAGCGCGTCATCAGGCTCCTGGAGGGGGCGCTCCGCTTCTTCGCTGAGACAGGCGGGATGGGCGCCGCCTACTTCGTCTTCGTCCCGGGGAGGCAGCTGATCCCGCCCAGGGCGGAGTCGAGGGCTAAGAGGGCGCTCCAGTCCCTGTTCCTCAGCAACCTCGTGTTCCTCTTCGCGGTCTCCATAGCGTTCTCCTACGCCATCTACGTGCTCTTCGGCCCCCGGTACACCCCAATAGTGCTCATCCTCTCACAGATACCGATCATGCTGGCCTCCTACAAGATAGTGCCGCTCATGATGGGAGACTGGAAGCTGGACCCGGCGCACCGCTACGTCTACCTAGTGGGGCTCAAGATGCCCATAGAGAGGTACCAGGAGCTGCTGCAGAAGGTGTTCCTGCCCAGGCGCTACGAGCTCAAGCGCAGGCTCTACAGCGCCAGCCTGGAGAGGGGCGAGGAGATAAGCGAGGAGCTGGTCAAGTCCCTGCTCTCCGAGTACGGCGTCACGCCGGAGGAGTACGAGGTGGAGATAAGGAAGATAGACCTCTACGGGATAGTGGAGCGTGTCGCCAGGAGGTTTGGGGTCTCCGCGCCCCCCGTCTACCTCTCGAACATAGTACTCCCCAACGCCGCCGCCTCGGGCGTGGGGTGGCGCCTCACGTCGCTGGTCGTGACCACTGGCCTCTTGTCGAGGCTTGACGAGGAGGAGCTCGAGGCCGTGATAGGGCACGAGCTGAGCCACGTCAAGAGGCACGACGTCATAACGTTCTTCGTCCTCAGCAGCGTCGAGTACCTGACCAGGGTATACGTCGCGCTGCTCTTCTGGCCGCTGTTCATGACCTTCCTCGGCTTCATCTACTTCTGGCTCTCCCTCACTGCGTTCTTCGTCATAGCCAAGTTCGTGGAGGCGAGAGCTGACATCGACTCAGCACTCATCGTGGGCCGCCCGGCCAAGCTGGCCTCAGCGCTGCGCAAGATAGGGTTCAGGCACTTGCTGATCGAGAGGAGCATCGGCGGCAGGCTCATGGCCTGGCTCAGGTGGGACCCCCACCCGCCAGTCTCGTACAGGATAGAGAAGCTGGAGGAGCTGGCCAGGAGGGGTGGGGCTCGGGGAGCGTGGGGAGAGGCCGTGTCCAGCTGCATCTCTGATCTCCTGAGGACCCTCAAGCTCGCCCTAGCTGTCTAAGGTAGGCCGCGGGTAGGCGCCTGGTAATACCCCGGTATCCCCTGCCCCCGCTCACGGCCCTCCCTTAACTGCTGGGAGCTCCGAGGTTACTGTGGTTGACATGTCCTCGATACACCTTAGGAATGCGCTAAGCCTGCTGGAGGAGCTGCTCAGGAGGGAGGACGTGGATGGCGGGGTCAAGGAGCTAGTGGCGCAGGCGCGTAAGGAGATAGTGGCGGCCCAGGACGAGCTGCTATGGGCTAGGGGCAGGGCTAAGGAGGCGTTCTACGTGCTGGAGGAGCTCGTGGAGCTGCTGGGCGCCGAGGTGCGCGGGACGAGGGCCCGCCTGCTGAAGGACGTCGTGCTGAAGCAGGTTGAGGCCAGCCCCCACGTGGAGGCGGTGGTAAGCGAGGAGGGCAAGGTGAAGATAGAGAAGGTAGCCGTCAGGTAGGGAGCGCTCCACGCCCCTGCTGCCCCAGGGCGTGACGGGGGAGTAATGTTGAGGGAACCAGCCTTTAAGGGAGTCAAGCATATTAGGCTGGCCTTTTAAGGCGTCAACGAGCGATGCGTGAGCGGGGGCCCAAGCTCTGAGCAGTGATGAGCTGGTCCAAACCTCGGCGCGGCGGGTGTGTGGAGCTGTGGAGGGGAGGGATGAGGTGAGGAGGCTGCGTGTCGAGAGGCGGAGAGCCATATACCTCACCATAGCCCTCAGCATCGCCCTGGCGGCCGCCCTGCTGCTACTGGCTCTCACCCTGGCAAGCTTCATGCCCGGCATCCTCGAGCCTAGCACCACGCTCATGGCGGCGGCGCTCCTGGTGTCAGCCGCCGTGGTGGCGGTAAGCGCCCTAGTGGCGGTGACTCTCGACAAGCTCCTGAAAGTCTACACTGCGTACCTCTACTATAGGGTCTCTGGGCAGGCCGCCCAACTCAAGACGGCGGCTGCTGGAGAGGCTCCGCGTCCCATTGAGGCTCGCCGCAGGGCTGGCGGCGAGGAGAGGAGGGAGGCGCGTGCAGCTAAGCCAGCACTAAAGGCGGTCGTCAAGGCCGCCGAGGGGAGTGCGGGGGAGGGGAGGAAGAAGTGCCCCTACTGCGGGAGGGAGCTGCCGTTCGGCGATGTGCACATAATATGCCCCTACTGTGGGCGGAGGCTAAAGTGAATATATAAAACCGAGCAGCAAGTTGCTATCGGGTGGCGCGCGTGAGCCTCCCCAGCGGAGTTAAGCCGGCTAACGATAGGCAGAAGCAGCTGGTGGCAGCCCTGGAGAGCGGGGAGGTGGACCTAGTGGGGGCCTTCGGCCCCAGCGGCACTGGCAAGAGCTTCCTCACGTGCCTCTACGGCCTCAAGGCAGTGGGCGAGGGGAAGTACTCGCGCTTCATAGTCGTGAGGCCGCTAGTGGACGTGAACACGGGGAGGAGGTACAGTGCAGTCGAGCTCGGCGACCTCTTCTTCGAGATAGCGTCCTCCTACCTCTACGACCTCACCTCCGGCGTCTTCGGGGAAGATGAGGTTAAGAAGCTGCTGGAGGAGGGGAAGGTGATCCTAGCCGACCCCAGCTTCCTCTCGGGTAGGACGTTCGAGAACTCCCTCGTGTTCCTCGATGACGCCCAGTACGTGCCCCCCGAGGTTATCTACGAGTCCCTCTTGAGGGTGGGGAGGGGCTCCAAGCTCGTGATAGCTGGCGACCCCGTGTTCCAGGCTGGGGGGGCCGTGAACGGCGCTGCTATAGCCAGGGAGGTGCTTCTGGGCCAGGAGAGGACGTTCGTCGTGGACTTCGGGATAGCTGACATCGTCAGGCCCGGCGCGAAGAGGGCGTTCAAGCTCGCGCTCGAGATGAAGATGAGGAGGAGGGGGCTCAGCGAGGATGAGAAGAGGGTGATGGACCTGGCCTACGCCCACGCGCCTGACGCGCAGCTCATAACCGTGGTCGACCTAAGGCCCCTAAAGGAGAAGTACGGCGTCAAGAACGTGCCCGACATGCTGATAGTCTCCAAGGAGGGCTTCCTCGGGAGGCTGATAGGCAGGGGCGGCGAGAGGATCAATAAGGTGGAGGAGGAGAGCGGGCTGAGCCTGAGGGGCGTGGAGCTGAGCCTAGACCTCAAGCAGCTGGTCTGCTCCATCCACCCCGTGGGCTGGATTAGGAAACACGTGCTGAACGTAGACGTAGTCGGCGTGAACCTCGAGGTGGAGGTGAACAGCAGGGAGTTCGGCGCATTCGTCGGGCAGGGCGGCGCCTACGTCAGGTTCCTGGATGAGGCGTTCAAGAAGA
>QMRZ01000086.1 GCA_003649495.1 Thermoprotei archaeon
TCTTCTTAACCCTACGAACAGCAAGGATACCAGCCTTAGCCAAGTAGTACTGAGCCAAATCATCAATACCCTTCTGACAAAACACAACATTAGCACCAGCAGCCCTAATCTTCTCAACCATGTCCTTCAGGAGCTTGGCTTCCTCCTCGAGGAACATCTGCATCTGCTCTGGGCTGTTTATCCTGATCTCAGCGTCAATTTCGGTCTTCTCCACCTCGAGTGGCGCGTCTATCAGCGCTATCTTAGCATTCTCAATCCTCTTGGGCATGTCTGGGTGGACCACCTCCTTGTCGATTATGACACCGTAGACGAGCTTGGTGTCGAGGAAGGAGCCGCCCTTCTTCTTCACTATCTGCACGTGATCTATGTCGGCGACCGTTTCCTCACCCCTCTTCTCAGCTATCTGCTTCACCGCCTTCACTGCTATGTTAGCCAGGTGCTCCCTGAAGGCGGCCACAGCTTTACCCCTCATCGCGGTCATTGCCACCTTCTTGAGCATCTGCTCATCCTCTATGTCCACCTTAACAGCCCTGCTCCTTAGTACCTCCTCAGCCTTCTCGAGGGCCTTCTTGTAGCCCGCTATTATGACCGTGGGGTGTATGTTTTTGTCTAGGAGCTTCTCGGCCTCCCTGATCAGCTCACCAGCCAGTACAACAGTGGTAGTAGTGCCGTCGCCAACCTCGTCATCCTGGGCCTTAGCAATCTCGACTAGGAGCTTGGCGACTGGGTGCTGCACATCCATCTCGTCAAGGATCGTGGCTCCATCGTTGGTTATAGTGACGTCCCCAAGGCTATCGATTAACATTTTATCCATGCCCTTGGGGCCAAGCGTGGTCTTCACGGTCTCAGCTATCGCCTTAGCGACCATGAAGTTGAGAGACATCGCCTCCCTGCCAGTCTTCCTTGTGGTGCCCTCCTTCAGTATGAGTACAGGAACTCCGCCTAACTGCGCTAGCTGGGCCGGCTGGGCCGACATGGTCACACCGTGAGGTGGAACTATCACTTCTATTTATACCTTTCTCCCTAGGCGCCGAGGGTGGCTGCCCACCTAGCGTAGAGGAACCTCCTTATTGCCATCTCTACATCCTCACTCTTCACAGTCCTCCTCTTGGCATGCTTCGCCATCTCAATCGACTCCCTAGCGATATCCCTGGCCAACCTCTCAATGAAGTCCCTTAGCCTCCTAGCAGCCTCTTCGCTTACCCTGTACCCCCCCTCCTGCCTCAGTATCCTCTCTATCGGCGCTAACGGTATTTCGTGAGAATCCCCCCTACTCCTCCTCCCCATCGCTGCTATTAGGGCTGGTACATGGAAAACTTTATCCTTGGAGCCCCGAGGAGGGGAGAGGTGGTAGCGTGGGCAAGGTACGCCCCGCATACATCAAGAACACCGCGAGGATGCTGCTGGAGAAGTATCCAGATAAATTCACGGACGACTTCGAGCATAATAAGCGTGTAGTGGGCGAGTTAATTCAGACTAGTAAGCGTGTCAGGAATAGGATTGCTGGCTACATAACTAGGCTAGTGAAGAGGAGGCAGAAGCTAAAGGCGCTGGAGGAGGCGGAGCGAGGAGAGGCCCTAGCCGCTGAGGAGGGAGAAGCTTTATGAAAGCACCCGCATTATATCTTAATGCCCCGGTCGTATAGCCCGGCCAAGTATGCCGGCCTTTCGAGCCGGAGAACCCGGGTTCAAATCCCGGCCGGGGCACCAGGAGGCAACACCTGGTTAATAGGCTTGGGCTTCAAGGATCCCTGCTCATCACTTGATATTAGTTACTTGCTGGGCAGTTGGGGAGAAGGGGATGTGTGGTGCGGGGGCCGGGATTCGAACCCGGGCAGGCCTACGCCAGCGGAGCTCTCATCGAAGCCGATCCTGAGTCTGGGCCCGGGCAGTGCCGGTCCGCCCCCTTTGTCCTAGCTCGGGCACCCCCGCGCCGCCTGAAATTACTGCGGGCGGATTTAAGTTTTCTTCGCCCTGCACCCGAGCAGTCGGTTTCTCACACCAGGCCTTTCATATTTTAAGCAGCTCCGCTCTAGCGCTGTCAGGGGTGAGGGGATGCTGGTGATAGTCGGCCTTGGCCTCTACGACCTTCGTGACCTAAGCCTGGGCGCGTTTGATACACTAAGGAGGGCGTCTAAGGTCTTCGTCGAGCTTTACACGAGTATTGTACCTGGCTTCAAGCTGGAGGAGCTAGAGAGGCTCCTGGGGAGGCATGTTGAGGTAGTGCACAGGCATCAGCTAGAAGGTAGGTGGCTGGATGAGTTAATGGAGGCCGCTAGGAGGGAAGATGTAGCTCTAATAGTACCGGGAGATCCCTTCATAGCGACTACCCATATAACGATTAAGCTGGAAGCCATTAAGAGGGGCGTTAAGGTAGCGGTATACCCAGCTCCATCCATCATAAACGCTGTAATCGCCTCGACGGGTCTCCAAGTATACAAGTTCGGCAGACCAGTCACCATAGTCAGACAATCACCGCTTTACTCGCCCGTTACACCCTACTACGTTCTCTACGAGAACTTGAGGAGAGGGCTTCACACGCTGTTCTTCCTTGATCTGGACGTGGAAGAGGGGTATGCGATGACAGCCATTGAGGGCATAGAGGTGCTTCGCTGCATTGAGGAGAGAGAAGGGCTAGGGCTAATCGACGAGTATACGCCCTTCATAGCAGTGGCTAGGGCTAGCAGCCCCGATGAAGTCGTTAAGGTGATAAGGCTGGGCGAGAAGGCTGATCTAGGGCCAGCTCCCCACACGCTGATAGTGCCAGGCCTCCTCAACCCAGTTGAGCTGGAAGCCCTCTGCTTGCTGGCGGGGGCCTCCACAGATCTACTGAGCCGCTGGCACAAGCGCGTAAGAGGGCTGGCAGCAAGTGAAGCGTAGTACACGTTAACGCCTTATAGTGTCCCCTACAAGTAGTGGAGGGCCGCTATGAAGGTGGAGGATAGGGCGAGAAGATACATAGAGAACCTGGAGGCTGTGCTCAATGCACTGATGAGGGAGAATCTGGGAGCAGCTACACGCGTGGTGGACCTGGCTACTAGCTACTTACGCGATGCCACATACTATCTAGAGAAGGGCGACCCGGTGACTAGCATTGCATGCTCCTCCTATGCAGAGGGATTACTGGATGCACTCGGGCTCCTAGGCATAACACGAGTGGAGTGGCCGAAGCGGCATAGGCCTAAGGTGCTGGTGGGAGGCGTGTTTGAGATAATCCACCCGGGACACCTGTACCTTCTGAGGAAGGCTAAGGAGCTCGGCAGAGTGGTGGTCATAGTCGCACGCGATTCCACAGTAACTAAGCTGAAGGGGCGACTGCCGGTAGTTCCCGAGGAGCAGCGCTTGGAAGTCGTCAAGAGCATTAAGTATGTAGATGAGGCTTACCTCGGGAGTGAGCCATTAGATATAGAGGGGACGCTCCGAAGGCATAAGCCCGATATAGTACTGCTAGGCCCTGACCAGAACATGATCGAGGAGCTTGTGAGACGAACAATAAAAGCTACGGGCATTAACGTTAGAGTGATTAAGCTGAGGAAGAGGGTGGGGAGCGGCATCACATCTAGCAGCGAGATTATAAGGAGGATCCTGACCTCAACTTTCTAGCTAGCGCTGTAGCCTCAGCGTGAGCCAGCCTCAGAGGCTCCGGTAGCTTGCTCCTCCCCCGAGTGAACCTCTTAGTCAAGCGAACCGCGGTTCTCAGCGTGATCTTGTGGCCCACGCTCACGTAGATAGGCCTCATACCCCTACCCGCTCTTAACGCCATCCCGATAACCTCGCCCCCAAGCAGTACTGGTGCCTCACGCCCTCTCCACTCACCTAACTCGCCGCATAGTAACTTCTTAGCCACTCCTACAGTAGGCATGTCGAGCGCTAATCCCACGTGACACGCCAGCCCGGCTCTGTAGGGGTGGAGTCTCCCATTGCCATCTACAAAGAGCACGTGAGGACGCACGCTCAGCCTACGGACCGCTACTATCATGGGCCCAGCTTCCCTAAAGGCTAACAGCGTGGGTATGTAGGGGAACTTCACATCTAGCACGACAGTAGCCTTCGACACAGGCTTAAAGGTGTGCGCATTAATCACGATGGCAGCGGCCACCGCTGCGTCTCCCACATACGATAAGTCAACGCCCCCCACCAGCTCCACTCGAGGAGGGAGTCTATCCTCCTCCATAACTTTCTCAGCTATTAACCTCTGCGCCAGCCTAGCCCTACTAACCTCGAATCTCACGAGCCCCGCCTCTTAGCAAGCTCTGCTAACAGCTCTCTAAGAGCCCGGCTGAGCTCGCCGCTCTTCACATAATACAGCAGGTCGCGAGCTGCGCTCTCCACCACACCCCTCAGGACATCGACCTTCCTCCTAAGCCCGGGCACTAAGGCGTCGGGCACAGAAATCGTTAGGAGCCCCTTGTACACCTCCTCCATGACACGCAGGGCCCTACCCGCCTCCCCATACTTATCTGAGCTGATGTACCTCACCATGAGCCTCCTCAGCTCCCCAACGAAGTCGGCTAGGCCCAACAGGTAATGATGAGGCTCCACTTCCAACTCCTCAAACCCCGGCAACTCGCTCCCCTTAGCATAGGCAAGCAGCAGGCAAGCCTCAACATACTCAGCCAGAGCTGCTGATGTCGACCCGCTGTAGTAGAGCCTCGGATACCTCTCCTTATAACAAAGTATTTTCTGCACAGCCTCTCTCGCTGTCTTCAGCCGCTCCTCTGCACCCCCCAAGTCCCCTTCATGAACCTTGAAGACTGCTCTCCTGGCCTCCCTGCCCACCTCCCTAGTCAGCTTCAGCAAATCCTCCCTCACTTCATCTTCCTCCTCCAACATGACTCTAGCCCGCTCTATAATCTCCGAGAGACGCACGTGGTAAGTAGGGGATCACCTTTAATTAAATCGTGCCCAGCTTAAGGGGGAGATGGAGGACCTGGAGAAGTGGGTTGCAGCAGGAGATATAGCAAGAGAGGTGCTTGGAAAGGCTCTTGACTTAGTGAGAGAGGGAGTCAGGCTGTTGCAATTAGCGGAAGAGCTGGAGAGTTATATAAGGCGCATGGGAGCTCAGCCCGCATTTCCAGTTAACATATCTGTGAATGAAGTGGCTGCACACTACTCACCAAGCGTGAATGATGAGGCGGTGATCCCTCCCGGAGCTGTCGTGAAAGTCGACGTGGGCGTGCACGTGGACGGCTACATAGCTGACACAGCCCTCACCATAGCCCTCAGCCCTAGGCATGCTGCGCTCGTTGACGCCGCACAGCACGCGCTGCGAGAGGCCCTCTCCGCGCTCAAGGCGGGAGCTAGGCTAAGCGAGATCGGCTCAGCAGTGGAGAGGGCTGTAAAGGCGCGCGGCTTCAAGCCCATATCAAACCTTAGCGGCCACAGCATGTCTAGATATGTCCTCCACTCCGGGAAGAGCGTGCCCAATGTACACACCGGCGCTAGGGAGAGGGTGCGGGTGGGAGAGGTGTACGCAGTAGAGCCCTTCGTCACTGAGGGTGCTGGCTACGTTGTGGAAACCGACTATGGCGCCATCTACCGCGTCTTGAGTGTCAGAAGCACGGGAATTAGAGAGCTTGACTCGCTGTTGAGAGATCTGTGGAGAAAGTACCGAGGCCTTCCATTCTCCGAAAGGTGGGTCTACAGGGAGATGGGAGAGGAAGGGCTTAAGGGCCTTAGGAGGCTTGTGAGCATCCGCAGGGTATACCTCTACCCGGTGCTTGTGGAGGCTGGAAGGGGGGCAGTGGCCCAGTTCGAGGATACCGTGGTTGTAACTAGGAGGGGCATCGTGAACACCACTAGGGTTCTAGAGCTCTGCCGGCGCTAGGCAACTCCCACAGTATTCCCAACCCCAACTATTATTACAGTGTCGCCCTGCGCGCTATTCTCAAGTACTATCTGCTTCACGCGCTCCTTGGCGCTTAAGCACGCCTCGTACAGCTCCCTGCTGAGGGGGGATAAGGCCTCCTCCTCCGACATCTTTATGAGCAGCGCATAGGGCTTCAGGCCATACTCGGTCAGGACCTCCTCAATGCCATACTTCTCGACGCCGGTGCCCCCTATGGCCACACCATAGCCCTCCGCCACGTCGCCGCTCCTCTCTCCCTCAAACTTCAGGGCTGCGTCTATTGTCACGACAAGCGTCGCATTGGCTCCCCAGCCAGCTAATACCCTTCTAAGCGCCTCATCAAGCCTGCCAGTGTTGCTCCCCGGTCCCTCAGCCTTTATCAACAACAGCCGTCTTCCCTCAAAGTCAGCTTGATACACACACGTATCCTCCACCCCCAACTTAACCTCCTCTGCGTTGAGCTCTCTCGCCAGTGTGGCTACTACTAGGGGGCCTACCGAGTCGCCTATCGGCAGCTGCTTAGCTAGCGCATCGACTACGTTCTCGTATGCCCTGACCTCCTGGGCTATGAAGGGGAGGAGGGCATCGAGCTGGAGCAGCAGCCAGTAACTCTTGAACTTCTTAGCTAGCGTATATGAGTGATTCACAACTTTATACACGTAATTCAGCGCTCTCGACGCCTCGACCATACTCGCTAGAGTCTCAACCTCGCATCTCTCAGCTCGGGGGATTATGCGCTTAACCTCGCCCTTGAGGATCGCGTCGGCAGTCCTCAGGAA
>QMRZ01000087.1 GCA_003649495.1 Thermoprotei archaeon
GATTGGGGGGTTAGCGTTGATGCCTCGTCCACATAGCTTAGCGCTGTTCACCATCCTCCTGCTCGCTCTGAGCTCTGTGGCGTGGATCCCCCAGGTATCGGCGCAGCCCCAATTCGATTTCACTGGGATCCTTAGGGCGATAGATTATGACGCCATATACAGGCACGTCAGCTACCTGGCTGGCCTGGGGTCGAGGGTCACTGGGTATGAGGGGAGTAGGGAGGCGGCCGCGTACATAGCCAGCTACTTCAAGGGGATACTCGGGGAGGGGAACGTCATAGTCCAGAATTACAGCGTGGTCATTCCCCTCGATAAGGGCGCCACCATCACGGTGATTAAGGACGGGCGTGTCGTGAAGATCATAAGAGCGTACAACTTGTGGCCGAACTACATACAGACTTGCAAGGCTGAGGGCCTGAGGGGGCGCCTCGTCTATGCTGGGAAGGGGGAGCTCAGCGACTTTAACGGGCTGGAGGTGGAGGGCAGCATCGTGCTCCTCGACTTCAACAGCGGCGGGCACTGGCTCAATGCGGCTAGGCTGGGGGCTAAGGCGGTGATCTTCATCGAGCCCGAGGATACGAGCAGGGTAGAGGCGTTGGCTAAGTTCACGACTACGCCCCTCCACTTCCCCCGGCTATACGTGTCCAGGGAGGATGGCGAGTTCCTCCGCAGGATTTCCCGCGAGCCCAACGTGACGGTAGTCATTGATAGCGACATGGAGTGGGTTGAGGTCGAGGCGCAGAACATCATAGGAGTAGTCAAGGGCGCCGAGTTCCCGGACGACATAATCGTGGTGGCAGCCCACTACGATACGTGGTCTGTTGTGCCCCGCCTGGCCCCTGGGGCGGACGAGGCTGTGAGCGTGGCTGCTCTAATGGAGCTGGCTAGGTACTTCGCCCAGCACAGGCCTAAGAGGACGATGTGGTTCGTGGCGTTGAGCGGCCACTGGGAGGCCCTAGCCGGCGCCAGGGAGTTCGTGGAGGAGTACTTCTTCAGCTCCGAGGTGATGTCGGGCGAGAAGAGGATGTGGATGTTCGTGGGCCTAGACTTCTCCACGGATGGCCACAGGGTGGCGCTCCTCTACAGGGGGCACATGTACGACTTTGGGGCTAGCGGCCCCATGCTAAGGTGGTTGAAGTGGCTTCAGCCCAGGATATTCAAGGTGTACCTACCCCTGCTAGAGGAGCAGACGGGCAGGACGTATGAGGTCAGGGACGGCTTCCACCCGTCGGGTACCTATGGGTGGTGGGCATCCATACCCGAGCCCTACATGCTGGACAGCGAGCCGTACGCCGTGGCCCACGGCCTCTCCTTCACCATTAGGACCGATGAGGTGCTTAGGCTCCACTTCTGCCATCCATTCAACACTCTGGAGAAGGTGAGGCTCGAGAACCTGAAGCCGCAGCTTGAGGTGGCGGCTGCCATCATCTATGGGCTGGCTAACGAGGATGAGATAGGGATGAAGTACAGCGAGGTATCGCCCTCCAGGTATCTCTTCACAGCCGCTGGCGGCGACCTAGCGGGCTTCATGACGGTGAAGGGCAAAGTATGGGTCTTCAACATAACCAAGGGGTGGTACACGAGCGTGCCTAATGCGATAGTGGTCGCGTGTAGGGTCGATGTCAGCTACTCCTCCTACCCCTTCTCCCGGATAGTGACGATAAGTGACGAGAACGGGACCTTCGAGATCCACGGGATAAGCGGCTACGGCTACGGCCACGGCTACGGGCGCGTGGACGTGTGGCACTTCGAGGCTTATAAGCTGGACGGGAGGACGGGAGTCATAACTTACGCGCCGGACCAGGGGCAGTACGGCAGGCTCCAGATAAAGTTCGACTACGAGATCAATAGGCAGCCCTACGAGGTGACGACCGTCGTCTTCAGGGCGATTCCGGTGGAGATGTTCGACATAGTGGATCCCACCACCTACAGGCCTAGGGTCTTCATGAACCCCGTGTTCGAGACTACGCTCCGCACATGGAGCGGGAGGCCCTGGATTCTGATGCTTTACGACGCGAGGGGGGTGAGTCAGTTCGTCACGTGGGGCCTCTTCGACGTGGGCTACGAGAACACGGCAATAGTCTTCCTGCCCCCGCGCGCCCGGGGCCTGCTGATCTTTAAGTCAGGGCCCGACCTCGCTAACGTGGGGCTCCTGACCAACGCCTCGCTGAGCAGCCCGGAGGGCGAGGGGTTCGGCGGGCTCGCCAGTGGCAGGCTTGTGATACCGTTCACGGCGTACAGGTTCGCGCACGACACGCTAATGATCGCCGAGAGCCGCTATGGAGAGCTTAAGCGCTTCATGATACGTGACCCGGTGACGGAGTTCTACCTAAACCAGGCTAGGGAGCACCTGGAGGCTGCCGCGAGATACTTCAAGCAGAGGGTATACGACAGGGCGTACGCAGAGGCGTTCGCAGCGTGGAGCTACGCCGTGGGAGCCTACTCCAACGTAATGAGGATGATCTACGACACGGTCAACACCAGCCTGATTGTGTTCCTGATCCTGATATTCTTCGCACTATTCTTCGAGAGACTGACGATCTCAGCCACCGGCGTGCGCGCGATGCTCACAGTCGCTGCGATATTCATCATAGTATTCTTAATATACATTAACGTGCACCCGGCGCCCAAGATAGCCTCCAACGTGTTGATAGGCCCGCTGAGCCTGACATCGCTCGTCCTCTTCATCGTGACGCTAGCCGTCTTCTACGATAAGGTCCGGGTGATCTCTAGGGAGTTCAGGGAGAGGCTGATGGGTATGCACGTGATAGAGAAGATGCCGGTCTCCTCGCTGATGACCATAGCGATGAGCCAGGCTCCCAGGAACCTCCGCAAGCACCCGCTCAGGAGCATCCTAGTCTTCGTGACCGTTGCAGCCACAATATTCTCGATGACGGCCCTCACCTCGGTCACCCCCACGCTCGAGGCTAAGGCCGCGCCGCAGACGGGCATTACGCCCCTCTACCAGGGCATGCTGATTAAGCGGGACCTCCAGTTCGCCCCCGACATCGTGATAGAGCCCGAAATCGTGATGTTGCTCAAGGCTGTGGCTGGCTGGGAGGCTAAGATAATACCCAGGGCCTGGTGCTACCCGCCCAGCGTGGGCGGGGAGGGCGTTTACCTGGAGGTTAGGTCTAACGTGTCCTCCTACAGGGTGAAGGCAATAATAGGCATGGTCCCCGAGGAGCTGGATTTGATTAAGAACTCCCTGGTGGTGGGCGACTGGTTCGAGGAGTGGGACTACGCCAGCTGCATCCTGCCCCGCAACGTAGCTGAGCAGCTGAACGTCACTGTGGGCGACGTGGTCGAGATCTACTCGATGAAGCTCCTGGTGAGGGGGGTCTTCGAGCCTAGCGTCCTCAACAGGATGAAGGACTTCGATAACTACGCAATGACGCCCGCTAACCCCGACAACATACAGGCGATCACCATAAAGCCCGTCACGACGCAGACCATGGAGATATACCCACTCTCGTGGGAGCAGGTCATAATAGTGCCTTACAAGCTAGCTCTAGACCTCGGGGGCTTCCTGGCATCAGTCACCGTGGAGGGCAGGCCGGAGGTGATAGAGGAGGTTGGGAGGGATCTCGCAGTGATACTGCACGAGCTGAAGATCTACTACGCTAGCGATGAGCGAGTGTACGTGCCCAGCCCGGTCGGCTGGTACAGCATGGCTGGCCTCGAGTTCCTCCTAGCTCCCCTGATCATAGCTAGCCTGAACGTCGCTAGCATGATCCTGGCCTCTGTGAAGGAGAGGGAGAGTGAGATAAAGGTGTACTCGGCGGTAGGCCTGGCGCCAGCCGGCATAGTACTCATATTCCTAGTCGAGTCCATAATGTACGCCCTCATAGGCTGCGTCTTCGGCTACTTCCTCGGCGTGGGGGCCAACATCCTGATGATTAAGCTTGGGATGCTCCCAGAGAACTACGTGGTGAACTTCTCGTCGATGGCCACCGTGATAGGGATAGGGGTGCCCATAGTGGCCGTGATGCTGTCGGCGATATACCCGTCCTACATGGCCTCCAGGCTGATAACCCCATCGTACGAGAGGAAGTGGAAGATCCCCACCAGGCCTAAGGGCGACATATGGGAGATACCCCTGCCATTCTCGGCTGAGAGTGAGGATGAGGCCCTCGGCATGCTGGCCTACATAGGCGAGTACCTGAGGAGCAGGACCGTCGAGAGCGAGGATCCATTCATCGTGCAGAGCGTGAAGCTATCGCCCGAGGACTACTCCGTGACGGCCACTATGCAGCTAATACCGCTAGAATCGGGAGTCTGGCAGGCAGTCAAGATATCAGCCGTCAAGAGTGAGGGGAGGTGGGTCATCCAGATGACGATAAAGCGGCAGACCGGCGTGAGGGAGGTCTGGGCCTCAAAGAACTACATGGTCGCCGACGCCATAAGGAAACAGCTGCTGCTCTGGAGGAGCCTGCCCCTCAAGACTAGGGAATCATACATAAGGAGGGGGAGAGAGGCTAGGGCGGAGGCGAGCGAGGGGGTGAGCTAGAGTGGCGGAGGAGGCTAGTGGAGGGGTGGCGCTCAAGCCGGGCTTCACGTGGAGAACTGTCATCGCCCTCATAATCGCCTCCGCCATATTCCTGCCCGTAAACACCTACCTGCTCCTGGTCGCGGGGACCTCGATAGCTGGCTCGGCCGTCTACATACTGGTGCTGCTCTTCACCGAGCTGTCGACGTTCATAGGCGTGTCCATGACTAAGCAGGAGATAACGCTGGTGTTCGCCCTCGGGGGCATGGCGGCCGGCACAGCATCCTATCTAGGGATGGTGTTCCGCCACTACCTGGCTACCTCGTTCCTCTCATGGTCCTTCATAGATCCCTTCACCAAGAAGCCCATACCAGAGATCATTCCATCCTGGTACGCTCCCCCGCCCACGTCCGAGGCCGCCCACCTCAGGACGTTCCTACACCCCGACTGGCTCGTGCCCCTCATAGTGGTTAACGTGCAGTTCGGCCTATTCTACGTCCTCCAGGAGATAGCGCTGGCGATGATATGCTCTCTCGTCTTCGTGGAGGAGGAGAAGCTCCGCTTCCCCTTCGCCCTCGTTAACGCCCAGCTCATTACCACCCTCAGCGAGCGTGAGCCAGCCCAGCTCAGGATCTTCACGCTCGCCGCCGTGGCGGGCGGCATCTACGCCGCGATAGTCTACGGAGTGCCGACGATAACGATGGGCATGTTCAACATCCCCCTCCAGATAATCCCCATCCCATGGGTTGACCTCACAGCCGGCTATTACGGCATAGAGCAGGTAATGCCAGGGGCAATGTTCGGCATAGCCACCGACCCCCTGTCCTGGGCTCTGGGGATACTGCTGCCCATGAGGACGATAGCGTTCATGGCCATTGGCTCCTTATCAGTGTGGGTGTTCGGCAACTGGCTGGCCACCACCTACTTCAGGGACCTATTCCCCGTGTGGGCGGAGGAGTGGCGCAAGGGGATGAACTTATCGCTGGTCTGGCAGAGGTCGTACCTGAGGATATGGGCCATCCCCAGCATAGGCTTCGTCTTCGCGCTGGCGACTCTGGGCCTGGCGATGGGGTGGCGCTCCTTCGTTAGGGCTTTCAAGGCCCTGGCGTCGAGGAGGGGTGGGACCTCCGCCTCAGTCTTCGGCTTCCCATCCCTTGAGAAGATAATAGCGATGTACCTCGTGGGGTCTGTCGGCTCGGTAGTGTTGTTCCAGATACTAGTGCCTGACTTCCCCGTGTGGGTCTCCTCCCTGGCGGTGCCGCTGAGCTTCATGCTGGCGATAGCTGGGACACAGGCTAGGGGCGAGACGGGGTTGAGCTTCACTGTGCCCTACCTCTGGAACACGCTCGTGCTGGCGTCGGGTTACCCCAAGGCTGATGCCTGGTTCATAAGCCCCGTCATTGGGGGCGATAGCGCGCCGGGCTGGGTTGAGACAATCAAGATGGCGCTCCTGACCGAGACCAAGCCGATAGACTTCTTCAAGGCGTACGCGCTAACCGTGGTGCTGTACAACATCTTCAGCTTCATATACGTGTCATTCTACTGGGCGATAGCGCCCATCCCGTCTTCACAGTACCCGTACACAATGGCCTACTGGCCCATCCAGCTGATCTCTATGGGCATTTGGATCTCGCGGGAGATCGTGGCTAACGTGGCGGCACTAGCCTACTCCTACGCTGGCATGCTCTCCCTGGGGGTGGTGGGCACGCTGCTTAACAGGTACCTCGGCGTGCCCTTCGACTTCATAGCGCTAGTCACCGGCACGCAGACTATCCCGCCCTACTCTGTTGCCACGCTGCTCGGGGGGATGATAGGCAAGGCCGTTGAGAGGTGGGTTGGGAGGGAGAAGCTCAACCAGTACAGGAATGTGGTGGTGGCTGGCCTCGGAGTGGGCCTGGGAGTGGTGACGGGCATCGCTGGAGCAATAACCCTGATAGCCAAGTCGACCTGGATAAAGCCCTTCTAGCCTCCCTGAGGAACTCCTTTTTCTCTCAGTAGCTCTTGGCGACGTAGACTATGTAGCGCGCGGGAGCTCCACACCACGCGCACTTGCCGTAGTCGCCCTCGACGTGGCCTAGCTCAGTCCCCCTCACCTTGAGCCCTTCAATGGCGC
>QMRZ01000088.1 GCA_003649495.1 Thermoprotei archaeon
AGGTCTGGGTACCCAGACCTCTTGGGCCTGGCTTCCATGGTGGGCTTCCTGCTACTCCTGACGTATCTGGAGAGCATGAGGATAGAGATACCGGTGGCAGCCGCCAGGTACGGGGGGATTAGGGCCAGGATCCCACTGAAATTCCTATACGTCTCCAACCTGCCCGTGATCCTGGTGTCAGCTCTGTACGCGAACCTCTTCATGGTGGCTAGGGCCGTGTGGAGCAGGTATAATCCGGACAACTCCAACCCGTGGCTAAACGTGTTCGCGATGTTTAACGCCACTAACGGCAGGCTCGTCCCCCTGAAGCCCTCACTCATATATTACCTGACGCCCCCGAGGACCGTGTGGGCCGCCTACCAGGACCCCGTGCACGTCGTGGTCTATACCGCCGTGTTTGTGGCCCTGTGCATCGCCTTCGCCCTAGTGTGGGTAGCTGCGGCGGGCATGGATCCGGCAAGCCAGGCTGAGCAGCTAGTTAAGGCCGAGCTACAGGTACCTGGCTTCAGGTCCTCAACTAGGATACTGGAGGCAATGCTCAGGACTTACATATGGCCCCTCACCGTGCTGAGTGGAGCCATAGTCGGCCTCATAGCAGTGGTGAGCGACCTGCTCGGCACGCTGGGCTCCGGCATAGGGATCCTGCTGACAGTCGGCATACTGGTGCAGTACCAGCAGCTGCTAGCACGAGAGCAGCTAATCGAGATGCACCCGGTGCTGAGCAGGCTACTGAGCACCAAGTAGCCGGGCTAGCGCCCCGCTAGCAAGGGTCACCAGCTCATCCAGGTGAGGGGAGGCCAGGACGGCCATCACCACAAGCGCTAGTATAAGGCTCATGCCGCCGAGCACTGGTGCAACAGCCCAGAGGAGGGGGATGAGCAGGACAGCGTCGGCCACTAAGGTCACCTCAAGCAGAACGAGCCTCAAGCGCTCAGCCGCCCGTCGTGAGTTCAGGTAACTAAGCATGCCCGAGGTGGCGCTGTAGACCTCAATAGCGACGGCGGTCAGAAACATTGATGCCACGAGGGGCCTCAGTGGGATGCCTGCAGAGACCTCAGCTGCCAGTGGTATGAAGACTGTGAGGGAGAAGAGCCATATTAAGAAGGCCGTCAGATAGCCCCCCAAAGCCCTTGAGAGCCCGTCAGGCACGCCCATTCTCGCCACCTCTAACCGCAGCTCAGCGGCGTGGAGGAGGCGTACTGGCTACTGCTCGTCATTCCCCCTCCCACCCGTCATTCTGGACTCCAGCTTCTCAGCCCACTCCCTAGCGTAGTACTCGGCTAGTCTCGAGAAGGCCCTCCCGGCCCTAACCAGGGTGAATATAGCCCACACAGATATCGCCAGCAGCGTGATCGCTGAGAGCGCGGGGTGCAGCATGTTGAGGAACTCCTTGAAGAGTGTGAAGAGCAGGGCTGCTATCGCAACGTAGAGAATGCTCCTCAGCCCAACTCTATAGTTCTCGACTTCCTCCTCACTGGCTCGCCGCCTAGCTCCAAACTCGTACGCGGCGTACGTGGCAGCCGCGTCCACCAGGTCTAGGCACTCCCTAGCGATGCCCATTATCAATAGGGCTACGGCGATCAGCATTATGATGCTTATCAGCTGGGGCAGTGGGATCCCGAACAGCGCGTACTCGGCTGAGAGAGGGATGAACACGTACTTTGTGAAGGCCCACAGGAGGACTACTATACCGATATTCACGAGGACCTTTGGGGCGCTCTCCCTCAGCTCCCTAATAGTGGATACGTAGGCCTCCCTGGCCCTCTCCTCCACATCATCCATACCAGCCGCCACTCGAGGAACGGGCCCTGTAATAAGAAGTATTCGGCGCCTACAGACTCTCTTTAACCGGCGCCGAGTAGTAGGCGAAAGTTTCAGAGTGGTAGAAAAGCAGATATAAGTGCTCTTTAAATGTATATCCCCCGAAGATAACAAAAAGGTGATCAAATTGCCCAGGAGGACTACGGCTCAGGTCTTAGAAAGGAAGGAGAAGATCCTGAAGCTCTTGAGGGATCGGGGGGAGGTCCCTACATCCACGATAGTTAGAGAGCTAGGCATAAGCCACTCTCAGGCCTTCTACGTGTTAAGGCTCCTCCTGAGAGAGGGCAAGGTGAGAGAGATAAAGAGGGGGAAGGTCGCGTACTGGGCCCTGGCTGAGGGCAGCTGAGGGAGAAGGTTAATAAGGGCGCTGCAGCGCGGAGAGCTACGGTGGAGGAAATGGGTGGCAGGCAAAGGACCTCGATATTCTTTGACGTGGAGAAAGAGTCAAGCCAGAGCAAGAAGAGCTCGAGGAAGGGCAGGAGGGAGAGGCGCTAGAGGCTAGATGAGGCATGGGGAGCATAGGAAGCCTCCTCCCCCTCCCTCCATAAGGAGGAGGGTGGTCATACCCTCCACTATCTTCCTCGGAGAAGACGCTAGGCTAAGCACTCTCAGGCTGGGCTTGCTGGCGAGGTACTTGGCCATATTCAGGGTTGAGGAGGTGCTGGTGTTCGGGGAGGGGCGTGAGAGGGACTTCGTAGTTGATGTATTGAGGTACGCGGAGACGCCACAGTACCTCCGTAGGAGGATTGTACCGTTGAAGCCCACCCTGCGGTACGCTGGCGTCATACCGCCTCTCCAGGCGCCGCATCACCCAGCGTCGCCGGGGGGGAGGGGCTTTACCCCCGAGTTTAGGGATGGCGTGGTCCTGGGAGTGGCTGGCGAGTGGCTGCTGGTGGACGCTGGCCTTGGAGAGCCCTTGAGAGTGCGGGGGAGGGCGCGGGTTGGCGACAGGGTGACTCTGAGGCTCAGCAGGGGGGTAGAGGTGGTGGATAGGAGCGTTGTGCCCTACTACTGGGGCTACGAGGTTAGGGCTGTGGCGAGCCTGCGTGATGCTGTCGAGGCCTGTAGAGGCTTCTTAAGGGTGGCTACCTCGAGGAAGGGCGAGCCGATCAGGAGGGTAGCGGGCAGGCTGGTGAGGGAGGCTAGGGAGAGGGGGGCGATCGCACTATTCTTCGGCGAGAGGGAGAGGGGGCTCTTTGAACTGGCGGAAGATGAGGGCCTCGATGTTCACGAGTGCTTTGACTACATAGTGAACCTAGTTCCCCAGCAGGGCACGTACACCATTAGGACAGAGGAGGCGGTGCCGATAGCCCTCTCCATCATCGACTTACTCCTGGACTAGGCTCGCGTAAAGGTTTAAAAGCGGGCTGCCAGCTGTTGCTGGAGAGGCATCATGGCGAAGCACCATAACCCGCGTCGGGGCTCAATGGGGTACTACCCGAGGAAGAGGGCGCGCAGCATAGTTGCTAGAGTGAGGACTTGGGTGGACGTGGGCAAGCCACAGTTACTAGGCTTCGCTGGCTACAAGGTGGGGACTCTGCATGTAGTAAAAGTGGAGGATAACCCCAACAGCCCATTCTACGGCCAGGAGGTCGTGAAGGTGGCAACTGTCGTGGAGACGCCGCCGCTCCGCGTGCTCGCTGTGAGGGCTTACGAGAGGACTCCCTACGGGCTCAGGAGCCTAGTCGAGGTGTGGGCTAAGGAGCTCCCAAAGGACCTTGAGAGGGTGTTCACTGTGCCTAAGAGGGAGGTGCATGAGGAGCAGATGAGGAGGCTGGAGGAGGTGAGAAGCAGGATTGCGGAGGTGCGCGTGATAGTGGCTATGCAGCCCCGGAGGGCGGGGATACACAAGAAGAAGCCTGAAGTGTTCGAGGTGAAGGTGGGCGGGTCTCCAGAGGAGGCGCTCAACTACGCGCTCAGCATCTTGGGCAAGGAGGTGGAAGTGCGTGACGTGTTCTCGGAGGGCCAGTACGTGGACGTGATCTCCATCACGAAGGGCAAGGGCTTCCAGGGCGTGATCAAGAGGTTCGGGGTAAAGGAGATGCCGCGCTGGCACAAGCACAGGAAGGGCAGCAGGAGGATAGGGAGCGTGGGACCGCAGAAGCCGGCGATAATGTTCACGACTCCCTTCCCAGGCCAGCTAGGCTTCCACCAGAGGACGGAGTACAATAAGAGGATTCTGAAGATAGGGGACGTGTCTGAGGACGACATAAACCCTGCTGGTGGCTGGCCCCACTACGGGCTTGTTAGGAGTACTTACGTCCTCCTAGAGGGCACGGTGCCCGGCCCGCCGAAGAGGCTCGTGAAGATGAGGTTCCCTGTCAGGCCTAGGAGAGAGGTCAGGGAGGAGCCTAAGATCGTGTACATCAGCACTAAGCCCATAGCAGAGGGTGGTGGAAGTGGATAAGGTGGTTAACGTCTACGACCTCGAGGGAAATGTTGTGGACACGATCACCCTACCCCCCATCTTCTCAGCCCCGGTCAGGCCAGACCTCATCAGGAGGGCAGTGCTAGCCCTACTCACCTCGCGGCTCCAGCCGAAGGGCACTAACCCCCTAGCTGGGAAGAGGACCACAGCTGAGAGCTGGGGCGTCGGCTACGGCGTGGCGAGGGTCCCGAGGATCAAGGGGGGCACTAGAGCTGCCCTAGTCCCGCAGGCCGTGGGTGGGCGGCGCGCCCACCCGCCCAGGGTCGATAAGAAGATCAGGGAGTACATCAATGAGAAGGAGAAGAGGCTGGCGACTGTCTCAGCCCTGGCCGCTACCGCCGACCCCATGTTCGTGGGGAGGAGGGGGCACCGCATCGAGGCGGTCAAGCAGATCCCACCCATAGTGGTGGACGAGCTGGAGGAAATCTCGAGGACAAGTGAGGTGAGGAGGGTGTTAGCTGCGCTGGGGCTGTGGGATGATGTCATGAGAGCGGCGAGGGGTAGGAGAGTGAGGGCTGGTAAGGGTAAGATGAGGGGAAGGCGGTACAAGACTCCTAAGAGCCTGTTGATAGTGGTGGCGCGCGACGCTGGCATCAGGCTGGCTGCCCGCAACCTGCCCGGCGTGGATGTTACCACAGCCAGGATGCTCAACGTGGTGGACTTGGCGCCGGGGGGCCACCCCGGGAGGCTCACACTATACACGGTGTCCGCAATCGAAGAGCTAGCCAAGAGGTTTGAGGAGGTGGTCGTATGGAACCCGCTCGCATTATAATTAGGCCCCACGTGACCGAGAAGACGCTGATGCTAGCTGAGAAGAACAACGTGTTAACGCTGATAGTGGACCTGAAGGCTAATAAGCCTCAGATAAGGGAAGCCGTGGAGAAGATGTTTGGAGTGAAGGTGGTGAAGGTCAATACCCTGATAACGCCCAGGGGGGAGAAGAAGGCCTACGTCAAGCTAGCGCCTGAGTATAGCGCGCTCGACGTCCTGAGCAGGATGGGCGTGATCTAGGGGGTGATAGCATGGGCAAAAGGCTCCTAGTACAGAGGCGGGGTCGGGGCGGCTCTGTCTTCAGGCACCCAGGCTGGAAGAAGGTCGGCAGGGTAGCCTACAGGCCGTTCAGGATGGAGGAGGTGTACGGGAGGGTGTTGAGGGGTAGGGTCCTCGAGCTGCTGCACGATCCTGGCAGGGGGTGCCCAGTTGCCAGGGTGAAGTTTGAGGATGGTGTTGAAATGCTGATGGTGGCGGCTGAGGGGATGGCGGTGGGCCAGACCATCTACTACGGCGCGGACGCCCCCGTGAGCGTTGGCAACATCCTCCCCCTAGGGAAGGTGCCGGAGGGTACTATGGTGTGCAACGTCGAGATAAGGCCGGGCGACGGCGGCAAGATCGCTAGGGCCAGCGGCACCTACGCCATAGTACTGGCGCACAGGGGGGAGAAGACGCTGCTCCAGCTCCCCTCGAAGAAGGTCAAGGAGGTGAGCTCCCACGCGAGGGCGACTATAGGGATCGTCGCTGGGGGAGGGAGGATAGAGAAGCCCTTCCTCAAGGCTGGCAAGGTGTACCACCTCTCAAAAGCCAAATCCTTCAAGTATCCGAAGGTGAGGGGCAAGGCAATGGGCGCCTACGCCCACCCGGCTGGCGGCGGCCATCACCCGAAGGGCCTGACGCCAGTGCCCCGCACCGCTCCACCTGGCCAGAAGGTGGGGCACATAGCGGCGAGGAGGACTGGAAGGAGGAAGGGCAGGAGGTAATCGCGCTTTACCTAGCCTTATATTCAGAATCAGGGGTGGGCGTCACCGCTCCTACCCAGCCGTACTCATCACCTCCGGGATAGTTGATGGTGGGGGAGAGATAAGCTTGCCGCGCGCCCGAGCTGGGCGCGTGCTAGGGTGTGCCCCTCCTCGAGGGTGTGCGTGGGGCCGGTGTGGGCGCGAAACTTTTTATTAGCTTGGTTGAAGGCTACCGGGGTACTATGAGCGTCCCCTACAGGGAATTCAGGTACAGGGGCTACACGCTGGAGGAGCTACAGAGGATGTCGCTAGAGCAGCTCATAGAGGTACTGCCCGCTAGGCAGAGGAGGTCGCTCAAGAGGGGTTTGACGGAGGAGCAGCGCAAGCTACTGGAAAAGATAAGGAGGGCTAAGGAGATGAAGGAGAAGACGGGGAAGCAGCCGATAGTGAGGACTCACGTCAGGGACATGATCATACTCCCCGAGATGGTGGGCGTCACAGTCCACGTCTATAATGGCAAGGAGTTCGTGCCCGTGGAGATAACGCCGGAGATGATAGGTCATTAC
>QMRZ01000089.1 GCA_003649495.1 Thermoprotei archaeon
CTGGGGGGAGCTCACAGACCTGATATTCCAGGCTCTAGCCAGGAGGGGCACCGCCTACCTACTAAACGGCTACGCATCAAACGTAGAAGCACTATACGCAATGTGCTGCAGGCTGACGATAGATGTGAATCATGTGATGAACCACAAGAACAATTCCATGAGCCTCAAGCTGAGCTACGCGGACGCTGAGGACGCCTACGAGCGCTTCCTCAAGGCTAGGGAGGACGGGAAGGCCTACGGGATATGGGCGCTCCCCGATGCTACGGGCAGCATAGGCGTCGTGACTATAAACCTGCCCAGGATAGCGATACTGAGCAGGGGCGAGTGGGGCAGGTTTGAGGAGCTGTTGAGGAGCAAGCTAGAGGAGGCCAGGAAGGTGCTCCTGACGTGGAGGAGGAGGTACGAGCGGAGTCTAAAAGCAGGATTAATGCCTATCACCAGGATCTACCTGGGCCACTTCAACCACCACTTCAACACTTTCGGCTTGATAGGGCTGCCCGAGGCTGCCGCCAACTTCCTCAGAAACCCCAAGCTGTGGAGCGAGGGCAGTAGGAGGGAGATGAGGGAGGCCGTGGAGATTGAGCGCAGGATGGTTCGCGCAGTGAGGGAGTACGCCGAGGAGTGCGAGGCTGAGGATGGGTGCCTCTACAACGTGGAGGAGATACCCGGGGAGAGCACTGGCTACCGCCTTGCTAGCCTAGACGCCAAGATGTTCAGGGAGGAGTATGAGCGTGGCGAGATAGCGGTGGCGAGTGATGGTGTAGCTCCGTTCTACAGTAACTCGATTGTGCCTTACTACGCTGATGTGCCATTACACTTGCGTGCTGAGTGGGAGGGTCTTGTTCAGCAGGAGTTTACTGGTGGCGTGATGATGCACTTGTTCCTTGAGGAGCAGCCTGACCCTGATGCACTTAAGAGGATTGTTAGGAGGATTGCTGAGAACACTAGAGTCGTGTACTTCTCAATTACCCCGACGATATCGGTGTGCAGGAGGTGTGGCTGGAGTAGTGTGGGCACGTACTGGGAGTGCCCCAGGTGCGGCTATGAGACAGACGTCTGGAGCAGGATAGTCGGGTACTACAGGCCAGTAAGAAGCTGGAACCCAGGCAAGAAGGCGGAATTCAAGCTCAGACAGCCATATAGGCTCTCAATGTAACTTTCCATTCAGGATTATGGTCTCCGGGGAAGGTGAGTACCTCTTTGTGGGTGGCTGGAGGGAGGTAAGCTTAGTAGACGTGCTGGGTTATCCTTCTTTCACACTGTGGCTAGGTAAGTGTAACTTGAGGTGTCCGTGGTGCTCTAACTATGATCTAGCTATGGGCCGGGTGGGTAGGAGAGTTAGGATCTCGGAGATAGTGAAGCTGGTTAAGGAGGCTGAGGCATTTGTGGACTACTTCCACGTTACAGGTGGAGAACCTACGCTTCAATTAAAGCCCCTTAAGAAGCTATTATCTCAAGTTAAGGCTGAAACCGGCTTGCTATTGAGCCTGGATACTAACGCCACAATACCTAGTGCTGTTGAGAAGCTCGTCCCCATGCTTGATCACATTGCAATAGATGTTAAAGCCCCCCTCTCTGACTTAAAGAAGTACGCTAGGGCTACGGGGGTGAGTGAGCGCTACATGAGGTACGTGCTGCCGAAGATTAAGGAGAGCATAGTGATAGCAGCGGCTGTGCCCTTCTTAGAGCTGAGGACCACGCTAGTACCCAGCTTGCTCTCGTGCGCTGATGTAATCAGGATAGTGGAGGAGCTGGAGGATCTCCTGCCCCCCGTGCAGAGTAGGCTGGTCTACGTTGTCCAGCAGTTCATACCTTATGAGGGAGTCAAGGGCCTGTACTCAGAAGCGAGGGCGACGCCTGCTGAGCACGTTAAGAGGTGCGCGGAGGAGGTAGCGGCCCATTCCACACGATTTGAAGTTTACTACAGGACTTTAGAGGAGGGAGTTCAAAGGTGCAGTACCCCGGGCTAAATGCATGTCGCGAGCGTGGGTTTAGCTGAGCTCTAGGTAGGGCTCAAGCTCTCTCACGTACTTTCTATATCTCTCATCCGCTAGCACTACGAGGGGCTTCTCGCCAGGACTCCTGGCGGCCCTCCCTATGCACTGTAGGGTGGTGATCAACATGGGCACGTCCAGTGCCATTTTAACAGGCTCCTGTACTCCCAGGGCCTTATAAGCCCTGGCGAGCCTGCTGCTAACCTCGGGGGGCAGGTACGGGCAGCCCAGCATCACAGCTACATCCGCTGGCAGATCTACTCCCTCGCTGAAGCGCCCCCTAGCTCTGAAGAGCGCTATCCCCCTCCACTCACGCGGGGGACGTGTCTCGTAATAGTCGACTACACCTGTTAACTCCCTAGCTACCCTACTACTGGCGGCGAATGCGACTACCCTCTCGTGATCCTTAGCCAACTCGAGGAGGAGCTTCTTATAACCTAGAGCCATATTCGAGTCGAATTCCCCATACTTAGTAGTGAGGTGCTCGACTACGTGAGCTTTTAGCCTCTTACTCCATGGAACCCTGACTTCAGCGTCTACCTGGAGTAGCTTGTCAGCCCCCTCCGGGAGGGTGGCGGAGATAAAGAGAGTTGGCCTGAAGGGGAGTATCCTACGTGGCTCGTAGGTCAGTATCCGCTCACCCTCGACGTAGACAGCCTCCGCTCGCACCAGCTTTATCAAGGGGCGTAGGGCCCCCCTCCTAGCTCTCAGAGCTTCTAGGTAGATTTCCCGCAGCTCCCCCTCGAGCCCCTCATCTAGGAAGAGCTTTGGATCTAGAGGGCCATCTCTTATGAGCGCGTACTTGATGATCGCGCTTAACGCTCCCACGAGTCTTTCACTTGCACCAAGCCTCCTAGCTTCATCTACGGCCTTCACCATCTCGGAGATCCTGTAGCTAGCCTCCCTGGGCATGAGGAGGTTATGAGCCTCATCCACCACGAAGCTCCTGGCAACTCTGGGCACCCTCCTGTAGTAGCTCTGGACTATTACCTCTGCTCGCTCAGCTACCAGGTCCTGCGCATAGTAGGGGCAGAAGCCCTCCCTAGCCCCGAGTCTCATAAGCTCCTCATAGCTCATGAGGGGCACTTCAAGAGGCGGCTTATTGTACGGGCACTCGTACCTGAAGTACCTACAGTAATCATGCACCCCCTCGCCCAGCTCCTCAGCTAGAGGGCACGTCTTCTCCCTCCCGGCCAGTGTGACGGAGATGAGCTTCAACAGCGCGGCATCCTCGCCAACCCGCTCGCCCAGCGTCAGGCTCCTGACCATCCACACGGTTGGGAGCAGCCTGGACGAGTATAACGCCACTAGCGCGGCTAAGGTCTTGCCCCAGCCCGTGGGAGCTGTGAAGAGTACTCTAAAGCCGCTAGACAAGAGCTCGGACAGCCTCTCCGAGACCTCCTTCTGGCCCGGGCGCGGCGCTAGAGGCCAGTCTACCCTACACTGCCCCCTCACGCTAAATTATGTTGGCCGGGCTTTAAAGAGGAAAAGCTGGCCTCAGCCCTGGCCACTCTCACCACGACTCGGCGAAGGGCGTGTAGTCATCACCGGCAGTGCTCATTTCGCTGAGGAGATTAAAATTTAAAAATGTCGCGCGGCCATCAGTGAGTGGCGGGGGTGTATGGAGCGCCAATTTTGATACTGAATGAGAGGCAGAAGAAGATACTTGACCTCTCCCTCTCAGGGGTGCACGAATTAAGCAGGATAGCTGAGGAGCTGGGCTGTAGGAGAGAGGATCTGATGCGTGATGTAGAGGAGCTTAGGAGTAAGGGGCTACTTGAGGTTGAGAGGAGGCCTATTGAGAAGGTGGTCCTGACGGAGGAGGGCGCCAAGTATGCTTCATCTCTCCTGCCCGAGGAGAAGGTTGGCAGGGTGCTCGAGAGATTGGGTGAGGTAGAGATCAGTAAGGTGTGCGAACTCTCCGTCAGCCTCGGGATCGAGCTCGGCGAATCTGAGGTCAAAATAGGGCTCATGCACCTGCTGAGGATGGGCGCGGTTACAATCGAGGGGGAGAGGGTTAGGCCTGTAAACAGGGAGCAGCTGTCTAGAGCACTAGCTGAGGCATCGAAACTGAGAGAGGCGCTGGAGGCCGTGGGAAGAGGCGAAGGTGTGGAGCCTGGCCTCGTGAAGCTGCTGAGGCGCAGGAAGCTCGTCGCTGTGAGGAGGGTCGTGCAAGTGCTCGTCAAACCTACAGAGCGCGCGAGGAAGATGGCAGCTGAGGGCAGGATAATTGGAGCCAGGGTGATAACAGCGTTGACTCCCGGGATAATATTGAGCGGCGAGTGGAGGAGAGCAGTCTTCAAGAGGTATGATTTATCGGTGCCTCCACCCAGGGTGTATCCAGGGAGGAAGCACCCATACCTGGAATTCCTCGACATGATTAGGGAGCTACTGGTGGCGATGGGATTCGAGGAGATGAAGGGGCCTCACGTCGAGCTCGAGCTCTGGAACTTCGACGTCCTATTCCAGGCTCAGGATCACCCCGCCAGGGAGATCCATGACACGTTCTACCTGAGCAAGCCGAGGAGCGGGAGGGTCAGGGATCCGGGCCTCCTCGAGCGGGTTAAGGCGGTCCACGAGCATGGCGGCGACACGGGATCAAGAGGGTGGAGGTACAGGTGGGATCCGTCGAAGGCCTTGAGGCTCGTGTTAAGGACGCAGACTACCGCCGTATCCGCCAGGACGCTCTACGAGAGGGGGGAGGGCGAGTACAGGTGCTTCGCTCTCGACAGAGTCTTCAGGCCCGAGAGCCTAGATGCCAAGCACAGCATGGAGTTCTACCAGCTAGAGGGCATAATAGTGGGCAGGAACGTGACTCTCAGGCACCTCCTCGGCTTCTTCCACGAGCTGGCTAAGGAGCTGGGCCTAGGCCCGGTTAAGGTCAAGCCAGCATACTTCCCCTTCACCGAGCCTAGCGTTGAGGGCTTCATAAGGCATGAGAAGCTCGGGTGGATGGAGGTATTCCCCGGCGGCATGTTCAGGCCTGAGGTGTTAAGGCCCCTAGGCATAAGGGAGTGTAATGTTGCGGCGTGGGGGATAGGGATAGATAGGATAGCCATGGCGGTCCTGGGCATAGACGACATAAGGCTCCTCTTCTCCCAGGATCTAGGCTTCATAAGGGAGTGGAGACCCCCGCTCTGGTGGTGAGACATGCCGGTCTGTGAAGTGTCTATGAGCGACCTGGAGAAGCTCATTGGGAGGAGGTTAGACGTGGAGACTATAGAAGAGGCGCTGCCTAAGCTAAAATGCGAGGTAGAGGGGTTTGAGGGGGAGGTCGTAGTCTACGAGGCTACCCACGATAGGCCAGACCTGTTCTCTGCCGAGGGCCTGGCTAGAGCCCTCAAGGGGCTCCTCCAGATAGAGGTGGGGCTCAGGGAGTTTAAGTGGAGGGAGCACATGATAGCGTACAACGAGGGGCCGAGCTACAGGCCATACGTCCTCTTGGCCACTGTCCACGGCCTCCGCTTAGATGATGAGGCTGTTAAGCAGATGATGCAGCTCCAGGAGAAGTTGCACGCGACGTATGGAAGGGGTAGGAAGAAGGTGTCAATAGGCATCTACGACCTCTCTAAAGTGGAGCCCCCCATCAGGTACGTAGAGGCTGACCCCGATGCAGTGCGCTTCAGGCCACTGGACTTTGACGAGGAGATGAGCCTTAGAGAGATACTGAAGCGCCACCCGAAGGGCCAGCAGTATGGGCACTTAATAGCTGGAGAGGAGAGGTACCCCCTGCTCGTGGATTCGAGGGGCACCGTGCTCTCAATGCCCCCCATCATTAACAGCGAGGATACTAGAGTCACCGAGGAGACCAGGGATGTCCTGATAGATGTCACAGCTACAGATGCCAGAGCGGGGGCTGAAGTCTTGACGGTGGTCGCGACATCGCTTGCCGAGAGGGGCGAGTGGATAGGACTCGTGAGGGTGAAGGGCAGGGAGCGTGATTACGTGCTCGAGCTAGATCCCCGCAGCTCAGAGCTCGAGGTCAGCCTCGTGGAGAGGCTGGCAGGCCTCAAGGTCACAGCTGAGGAGGCAGCCCAGTACCTGCGCATGATGAGGTTCGGGGCCGCGCCCAAGGGCGCAGTGGTGAGCGTCCTAATCCCAGCTTATAGGCTGGACATCCTACACCCAGTCGACTTGGTTGAGGAGGTAGTCATGGGGTACGGATATGAGAACCTGGTGCCAGAGGTGCCGCCTCCCCAGCACGCAGGCCGGGAGGATCCCATGGAGAGGTTTAGCAGGAAGCTGAGGGAGATAGCCGCTGGCCTGGGCTTCCAGGAGGTAAATAACTACATGCTGACGAACAAGGAGGTCCTGTATACGCGGATGAACGCCCCGGAGCTGCCGACCGTCGAGCTAGCAAACCCGAGGCAGGAGACCTTCACGTGCCTGAGGACCTGGCTTATACCACAGTTGATTCAGGTTCTCTCGAGGAGTAAACATGCTGAGTACCCCC
>QMRZ01000090.1 GCA_003649495.1 Thermoprotei archaeon
CTCTATCACCACTTCATAGCTGCTCCCCTCCCTTATAGTCGAGGAGAGCCCCACTGTGAGCAGCGCTTCCTGAACCTCCTCTGCCCTCTCCCTCCTATCTACATGCACTACGACGCGGCCGTTCTCAACACGCGCTCCCTCAGCCGCCTCCCTCAGCTCATCTCGAAAGACTTCCTGAGAGAGCGGGAGCACCTTAGGCGCTGGGCACACATCTCCCACCCTAACTTCGTCAGCCCTAACTACAACTACGCGCCCTCCCCTCCTCACGTAGACTGGGTGCTCTGGGGTGACTGTTATTGAGCGCCCATTGGAGAAGGTGAGTCTCACGAAGAAGGAGGGGGCTACGTGCTTGCTCACCCTATCTATAGGCACGGTGAAGACGCGTTTGAAGTCCGTCGTAAAGACCTCTATGCCGAGGTCCCTCACTGGGAGTATGAGACAATCCTTACCCACAATGACCCTCTCCGGGTACTTCCTGAACAACTCCTCGACGAACTCACCTATCCGCACCCTCCTGCCGCTAGCCAGTAGTAGCCTGGTATCTGGGTGATACGACTGCTGCTCCATCGCCTCATGAATGCTCACTCTATCCTTGGGATCCATCTTGTCGAACTCGTCAATGCAGTTGTGAGCGACTATTCCGCCAGCTACAAAGTTATGGAGCCCCGGCACGTATAGGTCATAGACGTAACCCCTGTAGCTGAGCTCCTCGATCGCCATTATCCTAGTCCCTATAACCCTCTCGCCAGGGCTACTCCCCAGCCGCGCTGCTGCCACTCGATCGCCCACTCTCAAGCTTATAGCCTCAACCCATCTACCCCTCTCGGCATCTAGAAGCAAGTGATCAGGCGTCACCACTAGCCTGCTCCCATCTTCGAGCTCCACCCTCAGCATCTTGCCCTCCCACCACTTTCTCCTGATGAGTGTGGCGAGAGCCTCCTTCAGCACACCTCCCATCGTCCCCAGGACCCTATTGTTACATACGCTAATCTCTACAGGTACGCCTCTCGACAGTGCCTTGAAGGCCCTCCGCGGGTCAAAGAGCTCACTTATCTCGACGGGGCCCTCGTCAAGCGTCCACACCTCAGACTCCGGGTGGAGGCAGGCTACACCCCCATCCGCCAGGACCAGTGCACCAGCCTCCAGGAAGAAGTCGCCCGTAGACTTCTCCCTCACGACCGCTGCTGTGAGACCTGCAGCTGTGGAGCCCTTACCGCTCGTATACACCCCCCTGGGGGCTATTGAGGCCACGTACCTGAGGAGCTGAGACTTAGCTGTACCGGGGTCGCCTATGAGCAGCACATGTATGTCGCCCCTCACACGCACTCCATCTGGATGAACCTTGGGCACTCCGCCGAATAGCAGCGCCGTTATCGCCTTCTTAACCTCCTTATAGCCGTAGATCGAGGGAGCTATCGAGTTCACGAGCAGCTCTCTGATGTCGGGGCGCCTCGCCAACTCCCGGATCTTCTTCTCATCTTCTGGGGTTATCTCCACGTCGAGGGCCTCCTTAGATGACACCTCGATGCTATTAGCCTCCAGATAGGTCTGGAAGATGGGGGGCTGGTCCTTCCTAGCCCTCTCCATGACCACCGACAACACGCCTGTCACAACTGCTCGATCACCAGGCCTGACCACGTCCACGAGGTCGTGAGTGGCTATTACCTCGATGGATCGAGGCAGCTGACCTGGCGGCAGTTCCTCAGGCCTCTCCTGAAGTACGAACTTCTGCCAGTCTATGAACTTAGACCTCTCCAGGACAAGGTCAAACTCATGCTTCTTCCGCCCCTCACTCGCGCAGCGGGGGCATTGAAGCGGCTTCTCCAGCCCCCTACCCCGCTGGGGGATTCTCACCTCCTCTCCACACTCTCTACACCTGAAGACTGCCTCCACTAGCTGCTGCTTGACGGGCGAGATCTTGGTCACTATCCCCTCAACCGCTATGAGCCTATTCAGGTGAACCGCCCTTATCCCCCTGATGGGTATTCTGAGGCTCTCGGGCACATTGCGAATTCGCGCGAAGAACTCCTCCACGCTGGACGCATAGTCTGCATTCTCCACCTTCATCACCTCCTTTATGGCATCGGACGCAGCCCTCAGCACGAGCTTCGGCTCCTCCACTAGCCTACCCGCCAGCTCAGGATCGAATGTAAGCAGGTCCTCGAAGTCTATCATTAGGGAGGTACTACCTTCTAGCGCCATCCTAGCGATACGCTTCCTGTACTTATACTCCCCAAACTGATCCTTAAACGACCTGTAGAACTCCGCGAATCTCTCGGAGATATTTACTCCCTCAACCAGCGTCCTCTCCAATGACATCACCCCTTTCCACAAATTCTATCATCGACTCGTACCATCCCCTCACGATCTCGCACAGCCTCACGTACAGCACACGCTCCTCCCACGTCATCCTCTCCATGAACTCCCTATCGGGCTCAGGGTTCGCCATGACAGACCTAACGATCTTCTGGAGTCGCAGCTTGATGATGTCTATGAGGGCCGCCTTAGCTAGGCTCACTCTACGGCTCCCCGGCTCCCTCCTCTCGAGGGATGCGAGCATGAGCCTAGCCTTCAGATAAAAGTACTCATCCATCTTCTGTAGTGTCTGCATATCCCTGCTCTCTATCCACCGCACCTTGTTGAGCTCCTGTAAGCTGTAGAGGCGCTCCTCGTCGACGGCTAGCACCCCTTTCCTTATCAAGGGGAGCGCCTCCCTGAGGGATAGCTCGAGCTTAGCGCCTTTCTTCAGCGTTAGCTCTCCTACCCTGCCTGGCAGCACCGTCTTTACATCCTCAAGCACAGTGACAGGTAGCGTGGCGTCAGCGACGATGACGGTTCTCGCCAGCTCCATCGCTACCATACCATTTTCCTATGATGCTCCCGGGTGGAGAGAAAAACGGTTTCCGGATAGAATATGACGAAAGTATTCTCAGCGTGATACGCCGTCCTCTTTACTTAGCGGTGATCTTCCTAGCTTCCCTCTCCGTCTCTCTGAGCATTACTATATCGCCTAGCCTAACTGGACCCTTTACGTTACGCGTCAGCACTCTACCCCTATCGGGCCCTTCAAGTACCCTGACTCTCACTTGAGTCACTTCCCCTGTCACGCCAGTCCTCCCTACTATCTGTATGACTTCAGCTGGTGTTGCATCACTCCACTTATCCGCTGGCTGGTCCCACCTCTGCCTAGAGCTCATCGCTAGAAGCCTCTCCACGCCACCTTATAAGCGCGTCTACTTCCCAACCCCAGCCTTAGCCTTGATCTCGTTAACCTCCTTGACTATCTCCTCTACGAGCTGCGCTGCCTCGCCTGGCTCGATGATGCAGGCGGATGCAGCTGATACCTCGAGACCACACGCCTTGCCTAGCCTAGCCTTTGATGGCACGTAGACGTACGGTATTCCTTTCTCCTCACAAAGTAGCGGCAGATGTGCCACTATCTCTGGCGGATCGACGTCCTCAGCTATAAGCACAAGCTTAGCTAGGCCCCTCTCCACAGCCTTCGTTGTCTCGTTGGTCCCCTTCTTGATCTTCCCAGTCTCCTTGGCCCTGCTTATCGCCTCATACGCCTTCTCGGCCAGCTCCTCAGGGACTATGAACCGGACATAAAACGGCTTCTCACCCGACATGTCGCTCACCCCTCATCGCTCATCCTCTCGGAGAGCCCTGCATCCCTATATAAAGATTTATCAGCGGAGGCAAGCTTTAAAGTGAGGCAAGTAGCCAGACGTGAGAGGTGGCGGCTGTATGGTTAGGGTCTACAGGTGCAGCTTCTGTGGATCGGTAATTCAGCCTGGCACAGGGATGTGGTACGTGAGGAATGATGGTACAGTGCTCAGGTTCTGCTCCAGTAAGTGCTTCAAGAATGCGCTGAAGCTGGGCCGTGACCCAACTAAGCTCAAGTGGACAGCATTTTATGGCAGGAAGGAAAAGGTGATTAGCAGAGGCCGGAGGAGATGAGCTACTTCATAAGGTCGCCGATACTCGTGGTACTGGGCCACGTAGATGTCGGCAAGACAACACTACTTGACAAGATAAGGGGTACTGCAGTCGCGCGTAAGGAGCCGGGCACGATGACACAGCACATTGGAGCCTCCTTCCTACCCTGGAGGGCTCTCGAAGAGATGTGTAGGCCACTGATCAAGGCCCTGCGGGCAGATATAAAAATACCAGGGTTCCTAGTGATAGATACGCCTGGCCACGAGGCCTTCTCAAACCTCAGGAGCCGGGGTGGGAGCATCGCCGATTTAGCCATACTCGTCGTGGATGTTAATAGAGGCTTTGAGCGCCAGACTTATGAGGCCATAGAGATATTAAAGGCGAGGCGTACCCCCTTCGTCGTAGCTGCTAATAAGATTGACAGAATACCGGGCTGGAGGTCGAAGCCAGGCGCTCCCTTCATACACAACCTAGCCGAGCAGGACCCTGAGGTACAGGCTAGGCTAGAGGAGCTGCTAGCATCGATAATAGTTGAGCTGAACAAGGAGGGCTTCATGGCTGACAGGTACGATAGGATCCGGGACTTCGCCAGAACGGTTGCCATAGTCCCGATAAGCGCGCTCACGGGCGAGGGGATTCCCGACCTCATGCTGGTGTTGGCTGGCCTAGCTCAGAGGTACCTGATTAAGCGGCTTAAGGCTAAGGTGGGGCCAGCGCGCGGCGTTGTGCTCGAGGTGAGGGAGATGGTGGGGCTTGGCACCACTGTGGCGGCTATAATTTATGACGGCGTCCTGAGGAAGGGGGACACGATAGTCGTTGGAGGACTCGAGAAGCCAATCGTAACCAGAGTCAAGGCACTCCTCATGCCTAAGCCCCTCGATGAGATGAGGTCCCCCGAGGACAGGTTTATGCATGTAGATGAGGTTAAGGCTGCTGCAGGAGTCCTGGTAGTAGCTCAGGACCTTGAGGGAGCGGTGGCGGGTGCCCCGCTTGTAGCCTCGGCTGGCGAGGAAGAGTTGGGGAAGCTGACTAGAGAAGTGCAGGAAGAGGTCGAATCAGTTAGGATAGCGCGTGACGTGTGCGGTGTCGTGGTTAAGGCCGACACCCTGGGCACCCTCGAGGCATTGGTGAGCTATCTCCGCAGGCATGGAGTGCCCGTGAGGTACGCCGACATAGGACCCGTGGTTAAGCGGGATGTCGTGGAGGCCATGTTGGTCAAGAATGTGGATCGGCTACGGGCTGCTATCCTAGCCTTCAATGTGAGGGTGACGGAGGAGGCGGAAGTTGAGGCGAAAATGAATGGAGTAAGGATCTTCAGGAGTAGCATAATCTACAAGCTAGTTGAGGACTACGTGGATTGGTATAGGCGCGAGAGGGAGGCAGAGAGAGCTAGGAAGCTCAGCAAACTCGTGCTCCCCGGCAAGATAAAGGTGCTGCCGGGCTACGTGTTCAGGAGGAGTGCTCCAGCCATAGTCGGCGTGGAGGTGCTAGCTGGAAGGATAAGGAAGGGGTACCCCCTCATCACCAGGAAGGGGAAGAGGATAGGAGAGATAATGCAGATACAGGAGCACAAGAAGCCGCTTGAGGAGGCTGTGAAGGGCCAGGCAGTCGCCATATCCATCAGAGGCAGGGTAATCATAGGCAGGCAGGTTAAGGAGGGGGATGTGCTATATGTCGACGTCCCCCTCGAGCACATCACCATCCTGCTAGAGGAGTTCGCAGACCAGCTCTCTGAGGAGGAGGTGGAGATTCTCAAGAGAATTAGGCTACTCAGAATGGGGCTAGCGGAGGAGCTCCCGCCCTGATGAGGAAAAAGCTTCTTAAACAAAGCTTGCCAGGATAGCTACGATGCCTGAGTTCAAGGTAGTCATAGCCGATCCCAAGACGGGGAAGGCTGAGCAGGTAGAGGTGAAGGGAGAAGCGGCTAGGAGGCTCTTGGGCCTGAAAATAGGCGACATCTTCGATGGCAGCATAGTGGGCAAGCCGGGCATTAAGCTGAAAATAACTGGCGGCTCTGGGAGAGCGGGCGAGCCCATGCTCCCCTTCCTCCCGGGAGGCGTGAAGAGGTACTTGCTGCTGTCAAGCCCTCCCGGCTTCCACCCCCGCGAGAAGGGGGAGCGGCGCAGGAAGTTCGTGAGGGGGAATGTGATAACTGAGGAAATAGTCCAGGTAAATACTGTAATAGTTGAGGGGGGTGAGGATGGAGGCGCAAGGGAGGCTTCAGCCGCTAGTTAACATAGGCACGGCTGGTCACGTGGATCACGGCAAGACAACACTGGTCGAGGCGCTCACTGGAGTATGGACGGCTCGCTACTCAGAGGAGCTTAAGAGGGGGATAACGCTGAAGCTAGGCTACGCTGATACAATGATACTTAAGTGCCCGAGCTGCCCACCGCCTCAGGCTTACTACACATCTGCCACTGCTCCTCCGGACAGGAAGTGCAAG
>QMRZ01000091.1 GCA_003649495.1 Thermoprotei archaeon
CGCCCCCAGCCCGACTGTGGGAGCAGGGCTTCCCTGAAACGCCGGTAGTGCCCTGCCTGAAGCGCCGTGCCCTGCTCGGCACTCCCCTCATCGAGCTGGGGGCTCATTCGGGCTCACAGCCCTCACCACCTCATCGGGCTCAGTACACGCCAGAAGTCTTAGGTGTCATATAAGCGCTTCTGAGAGTTTAGGGAAGCTCCGCCTACCTAATAGCGCTGAGAGGCGTGAAAAGACGCGTTGCGATACAGAAAGCTACAGTCTAATGTTACAGCCCGTAGGAAAGCTACTAGTCTCCTAAAGTTGAGACTCTTGTCACCCAATTCTCCATCCTCGTGAGTAAAGGTGAATGGAGGAAGAGGCCTAGCCAGCAGAGTGGAAGCATGTCAGTAGGGCTGCGAGCTTATAGTTGGGGAATAACAGCTAGGGAGGTTGGGAAGATGATGGTGCCGGGGCCGGGATTCGAACCCGGGTATACCGGATCTCTTATCCCGGTGCCGGACCTGTGATTATGAGTCCGGCGCCCTCGACCAGGCTAGGCGACCCCGGCCCTCATTAGATGGTTAATGGGGATGGTCTATAAAGCCTTTCTCGCGTGGCCATGCGCGTTGTCCTAGCGTACTGGGGGTTGGGCCTGGTGGCGGGCCATTTTGTCCACGAGCTTCTTGTACTCATCCTCGTCGACTTCGAGGATGAGAGGACCGACATAGCCGCAGTCCTGGCACTTGTAGATCTTGCCGGCGTAGCCGCCGAGGTAGAGGACCACCCTCCTGCTGAGGCACACTGGGCAGAGGAGCACTCCCACGCCATCTCTCGGGCCTCCAAGCTTATAGGGTTTATGCTAGCTTCAGTTCAAGCCCAGGCCTTTATCACACCCCCTCGATGATGCTTTGAGAGTGCCACGGGGAGGCTAGAGCTAGCTAAGTTGATCCTCGCCTCCAGCAGGCGCTACTAGCGGATGATCCCGCACTCGTTGCTGAGCCTCTGCAACAGCCTGCTCCTGATACCGTCGGCGCTGCTCTACAGGGACCTTATAGATGGAGCCCCGGCCTACGCCATGGGCCTCGTCGGCGACGCCTACGCGCTCATCCTCATGGGCCTGCTCATCGCCACGTACATCGCCCTGAACGTGATCAGATTCTACTTCTACAGTAACTATTACTGGAGGTGCATCGGCAGCGAGGCCGCCAGGGACTTATCCCTGCAGCTATACGAGAGGATCGCCAGGCTACCCCTCAAGGACTACAGGAGCGCCGAGGAGTACGTGGCTCGGCTCGCGACGGACTGCGACAAGTTCGCTAACTTCGCCCTAGGCTTTACCTCGGGGGTGGCGCTCGCCCTCATCCGCCTGCTGGTGCGGGGCTACGTGCTGTTCTCGCTGAGCCCCCACCTCCTAGCCATGCTGATGGCGGCTGTGCCAGCTTACCTGCTGGTTTACAGGAGGCATGTGAACGCGCTGGCTGACACGGCTGAGATGGAGGGGAGGGTGTGGGGCGGCTTCGTCAACTCGCTGATGGAGTTCCTGGGCAACATACTCCTAATTAAGGAGAGGGGGGCGCTGGACTCCTCCAAGAGGATGCTGGCGTCACGCCTAAGATCCCAGCTCGAGTACCAGAGGAGGATTCTGAGGATTGTCGGGAAGAACGGGCTCATAAACTCCATGATGAGCGATCTGACGCCGATAGGGCTCCTGGCCCTAGGCTCCTAGCTCCGAGGAAAACGACTTGCTCCGAGGAGCACGATGAATCATGAGGAGGTATAGTCTGGACAGGTACGCAGCATCAGCGTACCTCATAGCCCTGAGAGGCATAAAAAGACACGCTATGATACAGAATGCTATCATCTAATGTTTCAGCCCCCAAGCTGCATCTCTTCTCTCAATGAGCTTGAGGGAGAACATAGCGGTCGGCCGCCCAGTCGGCCAGGAGAAGCTCTCCAGTATCCTGGAGGCGTGCGGGATAAGGGAGCTAGCCCCACTGCTCGACGAGAGAGTTGGCAGCGGCGGGCGGGAGCTCTCTGACGGCCAGAGGCAGCGCGTAGCCATAGCCAGGGCCCTAGTCACTAAGCCCGACGTGTTGATACTCGACGAGGCCCTCTCGGCCGTTGACGCCAAGACTGAAGGTAGGGTGCTTTAGGGACTACCTGGGCAGCAGCGCCATACTAGCCGTGATCTCTCACAGACTCTCCACGGTGAGGGGCTCCGATAGGATAGTGGTCCTGAGGGATGGCGGAATAGCTGATATCGGCAGGCATGAGGAGCTCCTGGAGAGGTGTGAGGCCTATGGGGAGCTCATAGAGAGGCAGCTCATCAGAGAGGAATAGCGCTGCTCTCCCCTCCCGTGGCTTCAAGGCGTAACAGCATAATCCCTAGCGCTCGTTTCATCAATCCCTAGTTACAGGGCCTACTCAGCCGGGAACTGAGCACGGGAGGCGCTTATAATCCCGCTGGAGCGCCGTGGACGCGGCGCTGAGAGTATAAGAGGGCAGCGCTTCCAGAGAGGGTCTTCGAGGATATAGGAATCGCGGCAGAGCATTGCTACGTAATGTCTAGGCCCGAGAGAGGAGTCCAATGCCTCCACAAGCCTCGCGATAGTCCATCGCCTAACTCCACAATTGCACTAGGCTAAGCCCCCCGTTCTAGCTAGGCTTAAAAGCCTATGCTGAATATGAGTGAAGGGGTATTGTGGCAATAACGCCGGAGCTCTACGAGTTCATAGTCAAGGTAGTGGAGGACAAGGTCAGGGACATCAAGGTCACTAGGGAGGAGTTCGATGCTCTCAGGAGGTCTGTTGAGGAGGGCTTTAAGAAGCTGACTGAGGCTCAGCGTAGGACTGAGGAGAGATTAGAGCAGCTTGTCAAGGCTCAGGTTGAGACTGAAGAGAGGCTTGAGGAGCTAGCTCAGGCGCAAGCATCAACTGAGGCCAGGCTGGGCAGGCTTGAGGCAGTTGTTGAGAAGCTTGCTAGGAGAGTTGAGGAGCTAGCTGCTGCACAAGCCAGGACTGAGGCTAGACTTGAGGAACTTGCTGAGGCTCAGCGGAGGACTGAGGAGAGGCTTGAGGAGCTTGCTAAGGCTCAGGCTAGGACTGAGGAGAGATTAGAGCAGCTTGCCAGGGCACAGGCTGAGACTGAAGAGAGGTTGAGTAGGCTAGAGGCAGTTGTTGAGGAGCTTGCCAGGGCTCAAGTTGAGACTGAGGAGAGGCTAGGCAGGCTTGCAGCTGCTCAGGCCAAGACTGAGGATAGGCTTGGGAGGCTTGAGGCAGTGGTTGAGAAGCTTGCTAACGCCATTGATGCACTCCGAGTCGAGGTCGGCAAGCTATCAGAGACAGTGGGATTCAGCCTAGAAGACATAGCCAGGACGGTACTCCCAGGCTGGCTGTACAGGCACCTAGGCATAGAGGTTGGGGAGTTAAGGAGGGAGTTCTTCGTGATTGAGGGCAGGGAGATTGAGGCGAACCTATACGGAGAGGGCATGCTCGAGGGCGAGAAGGTCGTGGTGATAGGCGAGGTGAAGTCCAGGATCTATGGGTCAGACGTGGACAGGTTCTACCACAGAGTCTACGTGCCCGTGTCGAGGCTAGCCAAGGCCAGGGCCATAGGCGTGCTCTTCGGCTACCTCGTGCACCCCTCCGCTAGGAGGAGGGCTGAGGAGCTCGGGCTACACGTGGTCGCGGCCTACGAGGGATCGCGATAGAGCTTACACCTCCACCTCTACTAACTCCACCCCCAGCTGCTTAGCCGCCTCCCGCTGCCTGCCGTCCAGGCTCAGCAGGCGGGCCCTCCCCCTCGGCTAGTGCTATGTACAGCGCGTCGTACACTGTGATGTCGTGGCTGAGAGATATCTCGAACGCCCTGCCCAGGAGGTCAAGCTCATTGAACAACACTACGTTAGTGCCGACTAGCTTGAGCATGAACCCTACCTTCCTCTTAGCGTCCTCCGCTGAGGCGCTAACCACTATCACGATCCTCCCTCACGGATGCCGCGGAGAAGCCCCTCGGGACACTGCCCGTCTCCTTAAGCTCCTCGACCACTTCCCTGAAGTTGATCTCCCTCTCAAGTTCCTCCACCCTCCTAATCACGTAAGCCCTGAGCTCCTCAGGCCAATTCACGTACTTCCTCAGCCTCTTCATGCGCTCCTTGACCTCCCTGGAAACCCTAAAGCTCACAACCTCCACAAGCTCCCCCGTTAGGGCGTATCAAGATGGTTTACCGATTGTTCTCAGCTGCAGTTACCACGTATACAGCATCATAATAAGTCACTCCCAGAAATGCTGGCTATCTTCAGGACTGTAGCCGGGTTCCTCGGCGCCCCACAATATTTACTTTGTCCCACGGGGATAGTTGATGGGGTGGAGTCATTGGAGGCTCGCTACAGAAGGCGCGGTGAGGGCATCCCGCCGGAGTCCTCCGAGCGGGGGCGCCTACATGAGGGGGGCATTCATTGAGGCGGATAGGCTGTGTAAGAGGTATGGGGACGTGACCGCGCTGAGCGAGCTCACGTTCGCGTCCCGCGCGAGAATCCTGGCGCTGGTGGGCCCCAACGGGGCTGGGAAGACCACGTTCGTGAGGATCTCGACGTGCCTCCTCAAGCCCTCAAGCGGCCGCCTGAGGGTGCTGGGCCTCGACGTCCAGGATGAGAGCCGCTCATTAAAGCGGAGGATCTCCCTCCTCCCTCAGGACGCCAGCCCCGACAGTGGGTGCACGCCGCTCGAACACGTGACTTACTACCTCTTCTCCCGGGGTTATGGGCTGGGCGAGGCGAGGCGCAGGGCGAGGGAGGTGCTGGAGGAGGTGGGTCTCTGGGAGCACAGGGATGTCCAGTGCCTCAAGCTCTCCGGCGGGATGAAGAGGCTAGTCATGCTCGCCATGGCTCTCGCCCCCGAGGTGGATGCCATATTCCTTGACGAGCCGACCAGCGGCCTAGACCCAGTGAACAAGGTCAAGGTATGGGGGCTGATCACGCGCCTAGCCAGGGAGGGGGTACACGTCCTCGTCACCTCCCACGACATGGAGGAGGTGGAGGAGCGCGCGGAGGAGGTGGTGATGATCAACCGCGGCAGGCTAGTCACGCAAGGCCCTCCCCAGGAGCTCGTCTCAAAGGTCTCCGGCCTCACCTGCATCGAGGCGGCGCTGAGCCGGGCGCAGGCCCGTGAGGAGCTGCTCGAGGCGCTCAAGGGGCTCGACGGGGTTGTGAGAGTGTGCCGCCTCGGGGCCACGGTAATGGCCTACGTCGACGAGCGCCGCGTGGCGGAGGTCGCCGGGAGGGTCTCAGAGGTGGGCCTGGACGTGAGGATAAGGAAGTGCGGCCTGAGGGACGTATTCCTCCTCAACGTGCTATGACGCTGAGGGGCATCCTGGGGGTAGCGCTCCTCGTCTCGCGCAGGGGCTTCAGGGCCTGGCAGGCCTACCTCTCCTCGCTGCTATCCACCGTGTGGCTCCTCGCCATCTTCTACGCGCTCGGCGGCTCCACATTCCTGCCCCACGCGGTGGTGGGCGCCATAATCTCGCTGGTGCTCAGCGGGAGCGCGTCCAGCGCCGTGTACGAAGCCTATTACAGCCTCATAAAGCTGAGAGACGCGTTCCTCGCCTCACCTCTCAGCGCCCTAGGGTTCAGGGTTGGAGTGGCCCTCGGCACCCTCCTGCCCTCCCTACCCACTCTACTCGCGTACTGCGCCCTCCTGCCCCTCGTGACCAGCGCAGCCCCCCTGGGGCTCGTAGCGTCAATCCTCGTCACAGTGCCATTGACGTGGATCATGGGCGTGCTACTGGGATACGTGGTGGCCAGGGGGGACCTGAACGCGAGCCCCAAGATAAACCTACTGAACAGGATCCTGACGCTCCTGCCGCCCATCTACTACCCATCAAGCGTACTGCCCCGCTGGCTAAGGCCCCTCGCCCACTTAGCGCCAACCTACAACATCTCCGAGCTCATGAAGAGCCAGCTCGGAATAACGCCCTTCAACACCACGCACATCGCAACCTGCACCGCGGCCCTAGCACTCCAGCTAATGCTAGTGATGATGCTCGCACTGAGGATTAAGGAGTGAGCCCGCAGAGCGTCGTATTGAAGATGCGTCACTCCACCCTGGGCATGATGTTTAAAAGCCCCTGTCCAACTATGTTTCATCGACCCTTACATAGCCTGGCGGAAGGCGCTTTTCAGCGCAATCCCCCTCGCAGACCAGACTTCATCGCGTTTGCCGCCGCATCGGCAGCAACGCTCCTCCTCGGCGTAGTGGTGTTCAAGCTCGGCTACAACCACGTATACAGGAGAGGACTCCTCCTGTAAACCTGAGCCCGACGTAAGGCGCATGCAGCGGAGCGGCGCGAGAGGGAGCTAAACCTTTTAAACATATATGGTTAACTCGGGGGGCTCGCCACGTGAG
>QMRZ01000092.1 GCA_003649495.1 Thermoprotei archaeon
CCGACATCCAGGAATACAAGGGGGGTTCGATATCGTCGCTTTGAGCCCCGACTTGAGGAAGAGGATTACGATTGAGGTGGAATCCTTCAGCGGGAGGAGCGCGGTGAGCTTAGGGAAGAGCTGTGAGATCCTAGCCGACTACCTAGTCATCCGCACAAATGTGTTAGAGGAGCCGGTAACCTACGTCTTGAGCAGGGAGGAGGCGGAGCGGCTGATACGTGAGGACAGGAGGGGCGAGTACTGGATTGAAGTGAAAGACTACGATAGGGAAGAATATAGACATAGGCTAGATTCCCTGAGAACGCCTAAGCTAGTTATTAAAGGCTTGCCCGCAAGCCCGGGCATAGTCTTCGGTAAAGCGAGGATCTGCCTAACCCCGGCAGAGGCTGAGGAGAAGATGAGGCAGGGGGACGTGCCTGTGATCCCGGAGACCCGAGACCCCGAGTGGGTCCCCTACATAAAGAGAGCCTCGGCTATAATTATGGAGGGGGGCGACGTAACCTATAACATATCATATCGTTTGCAGGGAGCTCAACGTACCCTGCATTGTGGGGGCGAAGGACGCTACAAAGCGGCTAGTGGACCCACAATACACAATTGACGCGACGTTCGGGGCCGTGTACGAAGGTAGAGTAGAGGAGCTAATAAAAGGGCAGGATTAAGGCGAAGCTTAGCCAGCGTCCAGGAATAGCGCTGCGAAGAGAGAACCCTAAGAGGACCAGGTGAAGCATGCTTCTTCACGTTACCCGCCCACCCCGATGCGCACGTATTTAAGAGCTAGCCGCGCTCCTCCAGCAGGCGCATCAGCCTCTCACGCAGCTCCAGCAGCTCGTTGAGAGCACGCACCCTCCTAGCCAGTGAAATACCAGACACCCTCTCACTCCTCAACAACTCCTCAAGGCCTCTAGCAATGAGCACATCAATCCTCTCCAGCATAGCCCTAGCCGACTCCCCTAACCAATCCATCCCAGACCCCACCCTCCAGCAGCTGTTAGCCGGCCCGCCGCCCAGCAACTACCAGGCCAGCTACAGTCATGAACAAGCCAGCCACGGCAGCAGCCTCCCTAGCAGTCATATCCAACGCTGTAGCCCACTCGAACAGCCAGAGCGGCGCCACCGAAGCCCTCACGGCAGCCACCAGCGCGACGCCAGCTAGCAGCACCACCAGCCCAGCCACCACCCGCAGCCTCACAATAATGAAACACCGGAGAGAAGGCGTAAACTCCCACATTCAAGAGGAAGCGTAACCCCAGCGTAACACACAGGTAGCTCAGCAGGATTACGGGCAGACAGGCTACATTAGCCGCAGCCGCTATTACCTCAGGAGTAGAGGATGTGCCAGATTGCTTGCAGGAGGATCCCACCTCCCCCCTCAGAGAACATCATCACCTCGCCTCCAAACGCGTCAGGCCCAATCCCCCATCCTTCGTGATACTCAGCGCCAATTACTCACGAGGCTTAATAGCCTTATCTCGTACTGCCTTGCTATAGTCTCAAGCCTAACTGCAGGAGTCCAACAGTTAACAGGAGGCAGCCACTCAAAAAGCTCTATACACAGCACCACGAGAACCGAGCAGCCGCGAGGCCGAGAGGGGGTGCTAGGCGCGCCTAGCTGCTACAGGAGAGATGTGTAGAGCATCGTTTAGATAGGGCGAGGCTCATATTTCAGCGGGATAGGCCTTGGGCGCCGCGGTGAGCATCCCCGAGAAGCTCTACAGGGAGGCCCGTGAGAGAGGCATCGACGTCGAGTCGCTGCTAGTCGATGCGCTATTGAGGGAGCTGAGGCTAGATCCAGAAGAGAGAGCTGAGATACGCCTGGAGCTGGCCGCCAAGCTGCTCAGGGAGGGCGTCGAGCTCGTCGACAGGGATCCCGTGCAGGCTAGCGAGAAGCTCTACAAGGCCGCGGAGGAGTGCGTAAAGGCCCTGGCAGAGGCGCTCAAGCTCGAAGAGGCGGAGGAGGCGGGGCGCAGGGGGAGGTGGACCCTGAGGCTGCTGGACGGGGCGGCCAGGAGGCTGGGCGAGCGCGTGGATAGGAGGATATACGACGACTGGGACCACGCCTACTTCCTACACGTCGAGGGCTTCCACGAGGCCAGGCTAGCAGCAGAGCAGGTCAAGGCAAGGGCCAAGTACATCAGCGAGCTACTAGAGATATCCAAGAAGACCATCAAGGAGAAGACCCGTGAACGATAAAGAGCAGCTAAAAGTGACGCTCCTCTCGAGAGGTTAGCTGAGCAGGAGGGATTTCATGTATACTGCTTGACTCATCGGCTTAGCCTAACTCTCAGGCCCCAGCCAACCCATCGAGCCTCACGCCTACTCCTCCTCCAAGGCTGCGCGGCATCCTCTAACGCGACTAAGCTAAGCACCAGACGTGGATGTAGCCTTACCTTCTCCTGCCTCTACGCGAGGATATGGCGCGTTAAGTCACAAGTCAGGGAGAGAATCGGCGGGAGGGCCTCAGTAGGCCTCATCTACCGTCACTCAGCTGAGGTCTTCTGGAGGACCTTGAGCGAGAAACACCTGAAGCCCCACGGCGTGGAGAGAGTCTACGCATGCAGGGACGCAGAACTCCTGCTCAAGGGCAGGACGAGCTATGTAATCGGGGAGCTCAGTGCGCTAGCCGACCCCATAGCGTGGGTGAACCTGCGGAGGCCGAGGGAGCTGAAGCTAGAGCGAGTGGCAGAGGAAGACCTGACGGACGTAATTGTCGTATCAATCCTCACTAGGTTAAGGAAGGAGCCCCTCTTATCCTCCTGGAGGTCTAATAAGGGACTTCCTCCACTCGCAGGGAGCTCGGCCTCACGGAAGTCCTAAAATACGGAGCGAAGCACTACAGGGCGGGGGCGGGCCGATGACTGTTAGGGCCCTCGCGATAGTGGACGCTCTCTCCAAGGAGTATGGGGAGGTGGAGGCCTCATTCAGGAGGCTTGGGGAGCACATAGGCGCCATCGCCCTCGACCTCGGGGAGGAGGTGCGGAGCGCCCTGAAGGACGTTGTAGAGGCCGCGGTCCAGGAGGATCTGGGGAGGAGCGTGGAGATGCTTGAGTGGATCGAGAGCCACTATCCTGAGAGGCTGCGGGCGGTCCTGGAGGAGCTGTTGAGGAGGCTGATACCTAGACCGCCAGCCGCCGTGAGGTCCATCGCGCCAGCCACCGCGAGGGACGCGGCGGACCTGGCTGACCGCTTCACCAGGCTGCTCCACATCCTCTAACCCCACTCGGGCGACGAGTACTTCCACAACATGGCCGTGATATTCTACGCGTTCAAGCTAGCCCTCTCGCAGCGGGGAGCGCCGCGCAGCCTCACGTTAACTGCGGCCCTGATACGGCTGCTGAGGCTGGGGGACGTGGACGGCTCTCACGCCCTCGCGGCCTACGCCGTCAGGGAGGCCCTCAGACGCGTGCCCCCGTACAGGCTGCCGGAGAAGGGGCCGGGCGGAGAGGTGAGGAGGTAGGCCCTCGCCCTCAGGGCCGCCTACGACCTAAACATGGCCGCCAAGGTGGAGGGCGAGCTCCTCGCCGAATGGGGGTTCTTCGATGCCCTCGGCGGGGAAGACTAGTGAGAGCCGCGCAGCACGTGCTGCTCGACACGAACCTCTTCGTATTCCTGCTGTTCGACATCTCCGAGTTCGATAAAGCGAAGGCGCGCGACCGGGTGCTAGCGTGCGCCAGTAGGGTGCTGATGGACTCCATCTTCAAGCGTGAGGACTGCGTGATACTGGTCCCCAGCCTGGTGGCGGAGGTGGAGATCCCCAGGGCGGTGGCTAGGATGGTCATAGTGAGGGGCCTGGTGAGCGAGGATAAAGTGGCCATCATAGTGAGCAGCTTGAGGAAAGTGGGGGGCAGGCTTAAGGAGTGGGAGGAGCTCGGCTTAATCAAGGTGGCCGACTCCTGGACAGCGAAAGTCCTCAGGGAGGCGCGGTGGCTCTACCAGCGCCTCTCTAAGAGAGACTCCAGCTTGGCGAAGAGGATAGGGCACCAGGACTTCATGATGGTGGCCACTGCCATGCTCCACGGCGCCACGATAGTCACAGCCGATAAGCATGTCAAGGAGATAGTGGAGAGATGTGAGGTGGATATCCCCATCCTACTACGTCGAGGTGGAGGAGACGCTTGAAGTTCATACCCCCGTGCACAAGCGCGTCCCCTGCATAGATGAGGCACTGGAGCAGTTACATAGATGCCGTGAGTTCGCGAGAGGCATGGCCGCTAAGTAGCGGCGAAGTCATAGTCAAAGGCTATCCCAGGGAGGGGTTGAGGACGTTGAGGCTGACGAGGAGCTACGCCACCCCTTCCCCCGGTGAGTCCAGGGCTGGCGCCCACCTGCTAGCCGGTGTAGCCGCGTGGCCAGCCTCGGGAGCGGGGAATCCCGGGCGAGCTTATAAGCAGGGGAGATCGTTCTTATCGGGGCTCGGTCGTGGGCGAGACGTACATTACTGTTAGGCTTCGCAGGCACCCCAGCGACGAGAGGTACGAGGAGTTGAGGCTGCTGGTGGACACGGGATCCACGTACTCGTGGATCCCGAGGGAGATCCTCGAGAGGCTCGGCGTCAAGGCCACAGGCAGGAGGAGGTTTAAGACCATTAGCGGAGCCGTGGTCGAGAGGGAGATAGGCTACGTGTTCGTGGAGTACGGCGGAGACATCGCCCCCACAATGGTCGTGTTCGGGGAGAAGGGGGACGCCGCCGTGTTCGGCCTACACGGGATGGAGAGCCTGGGGCTTGAAGTGGACCCCACCACCAGGCAGATCAGGAGGAGCGAGGCCCTCCTAGCCGTGTGAAGCCACGCACGGCTCCAGGGATACGGGTAGGTCCACGGAGCTCATCGTCGATACCAAGTTCTACGTACACGTGGATTAAACGCAGCAAGCCGGAGAGCTGAGCGTCAAGCCCGTGACCAAGTAGAGGCTTGGGATCCCCTGCTTTCCGAGAAGTTAGAAGGCACGGATTAAGAAGCGGGCGAGATGCCCCACCCTATACCCCCGCCGCCTAGACGCGCGGCGACCAGATGGTTCTCGAGAAGGAATAGGCTCGTAGCGGGGGCCCAATCGGCTCCGTAGCGCTAAGCTCGCAGTCCTCGACAAATCGGGTCTCTCAGCGGTGGGAGGCTCGAGCGCGGATCCCCACTACCTCAACCCCTACTCCAGGGACGCCCTCAAGCTACTGGTCAAGGGAGGGGCGCTAGCTGGAATAGAGATAGCACAGCTCCGGGGGACCCTACCTAGGCCATAGGGTGAAGTCGAGGGGGAGGGAGGTCGGCGGGAGGGCTGAGGGCTCGAGTTCCAACGCTGTATAGCGTTAGAGACGCTTATATAGCGATCCCGACTCTCGTTTAGGCGATGTCCGCTATTTTGGAGAGGGAGATCCTAGAGGCTCTAAGGGAGATAAGCTCCAAGCTCGACGCCGTGGTCGCCAGGCTGGAGGCCCTGGAGGAGAGGGTGATCGGGGCCGAGGAGCCTGAGCCCGAGGACGTGGAGGCGTACCACGAGGCTGAGAGGGAGCTCAGGGAGGGCAGCTACAGAGGATACTCTTAGCAGCCTGCCTGCTGGTAGACCTGGAGCTCATAATAGCTGATGAGCCCACCAGCATGATAGACGCCTCAATGAGAGTCACGGTCCTAAATGTTCTGAAGGACTTAAGGGAAGAAGAAGGAAAAACAATAATCTTCATAACTCACGACATAGGGCAGGCATTCTACATATGCGATAGATTGCTAGTCATGCGAAGAGGCAAGATAGTAGAGGAAGGCAGCGCCGAGGAGGTAGTATTCCACCCCCAGCATCCCTACACAAAGAGGCTTATAGCCGACGTACCCAAACTCGGCAAAAAGCTCATTCTGAAGAGGTGACAGGTACACGTACTCCCCTCCACCCACCATGTTCGTGTACGTACGTGTGCCCAGCCCACCACACAAGCACCGAGCCTACCTCTCGACAACGCCCCTCATCAACCAGCATTACCACACTAACCCGGGAGGGGAACATCAGCTTTCCGCGATCATCCCCGCAATCCGTTTAACGGGTTTAGCCTAGATCCCTTAACTTGGGATAATGTACGGCTAGCCTGTACCGTAGGCTCGGGGGCATGCTCTCGTGGAGGATTCACGAGAAGTGGGCTGTAAAAGCCGGGATTAGTCCTCACGCGGCGAGGCGGGTTGATAGGCTGATTGACAGGGATTTGGGGCATCACGACATAGGCAGGAAGCGCGTAAGCGATTGCTGGGACTTCCTCTACGGAGTTATTCTACCCGCTTATTCTTATGAGGGAGTTAAGGCCTTCTCCCTACATCACGCACTAGACCGCCTCGCCCACATCATTAGGGATCATATTAGGAGGGCTAGGGAGGCTGGCCAGCC
>QMRZ01000093.1 GCA_003649495.1 Thermoprotei archaeon
AGCGCCTACTTCCTTGGGAGGGAGGCTTTAAGGGCCGTGCTATGGGCTTACGATGGGCGAGGCGAGCAGACGGTACTCACCGAGAAGGTGATGGAGGCTCTAGGCATCTCATCTCCGGATGAGATAGTCAGGAAGGTGTACGTGGAGAAGATGAGCGTCCATGAGATAGCTCGGCTAGCTCCCTTAGTAACTGAGGCTGCTAAGAGCGGAGATAAGGTCGCCTCCAGCATCGTGAGAGAGGCGGCCCGCCACCTGGCACTGCACGTAATAGCGCTTGTGAAGAAGCTAGGGATGGAGGGAGAACAACCGATAAAGGTGGCTACAGTAGGCGGGGTCTTTAGAGCTGGCGAGGTAATAATCAAGCCATTTAAGAGCTTCCTCGAGAAGCGCTACAGCGTTGAGATTGTGGAGCCAGAGTTCCCGCCAGCTATAGGAGCCCTCCTACTCTCCTACATGCTGTCAGGCATTGAGGTTTCAGAGGAAATCGTGGAGAATATACGGCGCAGCTACCCTAAGCATAGGCTATACGCCTAGGTTATGGCGTCACGCATTTTTATCGTCCAAGCCCTAGCTTGAGGTGGGCATTGGTAGCGTACATTAGAGTGGCCTCGATCTCCATGTATGGCCCTGCCCCGGGCGGCGACGTCGTAAGGAAGAATGTAGCTAAAGCCCTCGAGCATGTGAGACTAGCTCTACACGATGAGCCGGATCTCATACTGTTGACAGAGGCCTTCCCCACTAGGAGCTTACCCTCTAGGGAGGGGATTAAGTACGCTCAAAAGCTTGATGGCCCCGTAATTAAAGAGTTCGCGAGAGTAGCTGAGGAGCACGGAGTTCACATAGTATGTCCTCTCTACACTAGGGAGGGAGGAAGGGTGTTCAACTCGGCAGTAATCATAGATGACAGTGGCGAGGTTATCGGCGTCTACCATAAGATGTTCCCGACAATTGGCGAGATAGACGCGGGAATAACTCCTGGCACTAAGCCTGGGATCTTCGATACAAAGCTCGGGAGGCTGGGGATCGCTATATGTTTCGACATAAATTTCGATGAAGTATTTGCCGAGTTCCGTAAGAAGGAAGTGAAGCTAGTGCTCTTCCCCTCAGCCTTTCCTGGAGGAAAGCTCCTTGAGGCAAGAGCGCTGCTGGGCAAGCACTATGTGGTATCAGCGCTGTGGGAGGGAGAAGCGCGCATAGTGGATCCGCTGGCCAGAGTACTGGCAAGGTCGAGCTCCTATAACCCCATAATAGTGGCGGACCTGAACCTGGACTTCAAAGTGCTCCACCTAGACTATAACTACCTGAAGTTCCCAGATCTAAAGAGGAAGTACGGGAGGAGGGTGAGGATAGATGTGGAGAGGCCTGAGGCCTTCGCCTTATTAGCTTCTGAGTGCGAGGTCAGCGTGGACGAGATCATGAGGGGATTTGAGCTCGAGGAGCGTGACGAGTACTTCAACCGCTCTAGGAGGAGGGCCGAGGAGGCTAGGTATGCATAAAGTTAGGGTAGGCTTTGTGGGAGCTGGTGTTCACGCAGTAGCTGTACACTACCCCTCCCTCACTAAGATGCGTGATGTAGAGATAGCCGCAGTCTGCGACCTCAGGGAGGAGAGGATAAGACTAGTTAAAGCTAGGTTTGGAGTGAAGAAGGGCTACACGGACTACAGGAGGATGCTGAAAGAGGAGAATCTAGACGCAGTTTACGTAATTACCCCTCCACACCAGCTCTACGACATAGTTGCCGACGCCTTAGAAATGGGGTTAAACGTCTTCATAGAGAAGCCTCCCGGCATAACTAGGTTTCAGATTGAGAGCTTAGCTAGTATAGCTGAGAGGAATAACTGTATCACAATGGTTGGGTTCAACAGGAGATTCATACCACTCCTAAGGATGGCTAGGGAGGCGGTGTTAGAGGAGGGGGAGATCAACACGTGTGTAGCTGAGTTTCACAAGTACTACCCAGAGAAACTGGCGTACTACAGGGGGGCGGTAGACATCCTAACATGTGACGCTATCCACGCAGTTGACGTCCTCAGGTGGATCTGCGGCAAGCATAAGAGAGTGCTTAGCGTTGTTAAGAGGTTTGAAAGGCCTTACGAGAACGCGTTCTATGCCTTAATAGAATTCGAGAAAGACAGGGTGGGCGTGCTTCTCGCCAACTGGGCGAGCGGGGGGCGAGTGCACAGGTTTGAGCTACACACAATGGGCGCATCCGCCTACGTGGATCCAGATGATAGGGCATTAATTTATAAGCATGGCTCCCTAGAGGCCGTCGTGACTACTCAGGAGGCAGCTGGTAGCGATGACCGCGTAGTCTATTACGGCTTTTACCATGAAAATAGGCACTTCATAGACTGCGTGAAGGAGGGGAGGCAACCCGAGACTAGCTTCAGAGAGGCAGTTAACACAATGAAGCTGATCGAGGACATTTACCGCGAAGCGACACAGCTTAGATAATCGGTAGAGCGCTGCGGCACTATGCCTCAACGTGTGGACCAAATATCCTGTCCTTCACCCTCCAAGTCAGCATCGGCGGCAGCTCACTGGCTGGCCACGCCTTATAGGCTCTCTCAAGCGAGGATACCAGCTTCCGCAAGTCCCCCTTGCGCAACTGCATCTTCACGTAGATCTTAGCGCCTTGGCCTAGCACTAGCACAGCAGTAGGGCCTGTTAGCTTAATTGAGAGGAACAATCCAGTGCTCCTCGAAGTATAGGTCAACTTCCGCCTAGCCTCTTTAAACATCCTCTTCACATTATCTAAGAGCTTCTCAAGGGAGGAGGCTGGGATGGCCAGCGTGGGACTCCACCACCTGCTACGCCTCGACCTAGCTTTAGCTGCGAATACTAGCAATGCCTTTCCCCCGGCGCTAGGAACTAGTACAAGGAATAGCGTCGTGGACCTCTGGCTCACTTTTATGAATGAGGTTCTACCTATACGTACTTCCGCGATCTTAGCCATCTAAGCCTCGACGTACTGAGTAGCGCACTGTAAAAGTTTAACCTTCTCCAAGCTCGTGACTACGTTGCCCTGTTTAGCTAATTCCAAAGAGCCTTACCGCATTCTCCCTCAGTATCCTAGTAGCCACCCCGAGTGCTTCATCGAGGCTCCAGCGACCCTTGACAGCCCTCCTCTTCATCTTCTCAATTAACCTGAGATAAGAGGATCTGGACAGCTCGGCCACGCCGTACAGCTCTCTAATAGCCACCTTAATTACCTGGCCATAACCTGTAGTACAAGCGTATTCCCACCACTCCTCGAAGACGGGCCATCTCTCCTCCCAGGGAATTCTCGGATTCCTGAGCTTCTCGAGGTCTTGAGGGCTCAGGCCTGCCACTAGGAAGTCCGTGGATAAGTAGTGGGTGAGGAACAGAGATATCGGGTCCTGAGGCTTCGAGATGCGTGATTCTTCAGGCTCTAAGTGCTCATGAGTGTCGACTAAGGAGGTTGTGCGAACCACTCCTTCTAAATCACCTATGTTGCTCAAGACGGGCTCCCCGCTAGCTTCATCCTGAGGCTCAACGCCTTCAGGTAGCCGAGCCCCACACCAACTCCTATCAGCTGATCCCTCGCTCCTTCATACTCAATGGAGAAGTATCCATTAAAGCCGTGCGCCTCTAGCTCCCTAGCTATGGACTCAAAGTCTATTACTCCCTCTCCTGGTGCACACGGCACTCCCTTCTCATCAATATCCTTAGCGTGCACGTGGATCACCCACCTCCCCAGCTTACGAGCCGCAGCTACTGGGTCATCACCAGCGTGCACGAAGTTCCCAGTATCGAAGTTAAGCTTTAGGCCGGGGGAGTTCACAGCTTTTAGAAGCCTCTCAATGACCGATGCCTTACTGAAGTAGGCTCCGTGGTTCTCGAGCGCGAGGACTACTCCCTCACTTAGCGCGTAGTCAGCGACTTCCGATAACGCCTCTATCACCCACTCCTCCACCTGCTTAGGATCCATTCCCTCTCTTAAGCTACCGGCGAATATCCTCAGCTTCTCCGCCCCCATATCCTTCGCCTCGCGTATAGCGGCCTTAACCCTCTCAATCTCTGCTCTCCGCTCCTCCGCCCTGAGTTTAGCGAAGTCATTGCTGGTTATATAGCAGGCCAGCTCTAGGCCCAGCTCCTCGAGCCTCCTCTTAGCCTCCCTCCTCTCTTCACAACTCTTCCAGTAATAGCCCAAGTCCACGCCGTCTGCCCCGAGCTCAGCAACTACCTCTACGAACTTAGGCACGTCTAATATGCCTCTTGACACATAATCCCTCACGCTGTATATGGTCACTGAGAGCTTCATGGCCCCTCCCCCGCCGCCCTTTCCAGCAAGCTCTTGAGGTTTCTGATGCAAATAGTGGACGCGTACTCGCCCATCGCAGAATAGGCCTCGCCACCCGGTAGCTCAACTAGCTCCCTGGGGAGTTGCTTAGGGCGCCAGTGAGTTTCAAGCGACAGGTAGCCCGTGTACCCGTCCCTCACTAAGGCCTTTAACTGCTCCAGCCAATTGACCTCACCTTCGCCTACTGGAGTAAACTCGTAGCCACCGTCTACTCGTCGCCCATCTTTAACGTGTACGTGCACGAAGAAGCCCCTCACGTAGCTGTACCCCTCGGGATACGGCTGCTCCCCCTCCGGGTCGAAGACGTCGTTTCCTGGATCCCACACACCGCTCACTACATTCGGCTTAGAGACTGCATCTAGAAACTGCCGTAGCCTTCTGCCATTATTGACGTGAGTGGAAGGCTCGTTCTCAACTGCTAGCACCACTCCCTCACTAGTAGCCACGTCGACGGCTGCCATGAACTTCTCCAGGATCTGATCGAGGTACTGATCTAGGCTGCCCTTACGCCAGAACGTGAAGATCCTTATAATGCGTGTATCGAGCGCCTTAGCTAGCGCTATACACCTCTCCAGTATGTCCATGTGCTCCCTATACTCCTCCTCGGATAGCAGATCACACTTGAAGACTGGAGACGCAATCGCGCTAACTTCTAACCCAGCGCTCTCCAACTCTTTCCTTATCTCTCCAGCTTTATCCACTAACTCATGCGGCTTCATGTTCCAGAGAGTCCTTACCTCGATCCCCTCCAACCCATGATTCACGGCAAAATCTATTACTCGAGCTAGCTCCTGAGAAACTTCATCCGTTATTACGCTGAGCTTAATGCTACGGCTCATCAAGGCATACTCGGCGACGATGGCAAATATATATGGCCTCCCTTCTGCCTTTGAGACGAAGTTTCCTAGCTTGAGGTCAGTTACAGAAGCAGCTTAATCTTTAGTAGAGAGCTGGGCTAATGTGATAATTTTAAGGCATTAGCTATGCTGAGAGGCCTTGCTAGCTATTGAGAGGAGGAACGGTGATACAGCTATTAGGTAGAGCGGGAGTAGCCAGGAGGGTGCTCTGGCATTCACGACCTTCCAGATTTTAGCTGTGGGGTCCAGCTTTAACAGGCTAAAACTCACGTAGTCTCCAACCCACAGATACCTGCCATCCCACGCTAAGCCCGAGGCCGCTGGTGTAGGTGTGTAGTACGTCCTCCTTCGAGAGAAGCCTTCCCACGAGAGGAGGAGCAGCGTGGCATTGTCGGGCACGAGTAGCCAGAGCCCCTCCTCACTGGCCGTGAGCCCTCTCAGGGGCGGCACACCTGTCATAAGGACTGTTACTTTTCCACCACTGAACGCCATGAGACCCCTACTCGCAGCGTCATACACGTACAGTGTGCCATTATAATACGCTAGGGCAGTGGGGTAGACCAGCTCCTCACACACTCTCTCAACGACCTCCCCCCTCGAGGGATCAATGGCTATCACCTGCCCTATCAGAGCATCAGCAATCCAGAGGATGCCAGCTCCATATGCCAGCTCTGTCGGTACCATCCCTTTAACAGTTAGCCGCCTAGCCACCGTGCCATCTGTCAAATTGATCCCTAGTATCAGCCCCTGGCTGGGATAGCTCACCCACAGCAAGTCCTCACCTGCCGCTAAGCCCGTAGGCGAGGAGTTGAGAGGCACAAGGCTCTCCACAACCTTAATCTTCATCTCAGAGACAGGCACTTTCCGGGCGAACACTCCCAACTCGAATAGAAGCGCTAGTACGCCAAAGAATAGAGTTATCAGGGTTATAGCCGTGAGCTCAGGCTTTATGCTCTCCCTAACCACGTGACTAAGCAGCAGGAGACTTGTTAGCTTTATCGTCCTTGAGTTCTCACCTCTTAGCGTGTAGCCAGCATGCTACTTGGTGGCCCTCGCCCAAGTCAATCATTGGCGGCTCCTCCCTCCTACATACATCCATCGCGTACGGGCACCTCGGGTGGAAACGACAG
>QMRZ01000094.1 GCA_003649495.1 Thermoprotei archaeon
ACACAGGTAGCCTCCATAGGCTCGGGTGGGCGGCCTGTGCCCCCTCCTCTCCTCCCTAGCGCTCATCCTCGGGAACCCGTGTAGCGGGCGGTTACATATGGCGCACTGGGGATGATCATGCTTCTTGTCTATGATGTGAATTACCAGCCTGCCGCCGGGGGTCCTCACGAGCTTCCTCTTAGTGGTCCTAGACCTGAGCGCTGGCCTAGGCATCCTTCTCCCCTACGGCGTGCATCTTATAAACTTTAGCCGGTAGGGGCCTTGCAGTGTACGCTGAGCTCGTGGAGGCGCTGAGGGGGGCTCTGGATCCACTTCTCAGCGGCAGGGTAGCGGCCCTGACAGCTACAGCGCTGATGTACCTATCTTTCGCCCTCATGAGGGCTATCAGCGCCCTAGTCGTGAACCGCGAGAAGATAGCTAGGATCGAGGCCGAGGTTAATGAGTGGGAGGAGAGGAGGAGGCGAGCCATAGAGGCGCGCGATAGGAGGATGTACGAGAGGGTGATGAGGGAGAGGAGCAGGATAGAGAGGCTTAGGTGGGAGATGAGCAAGGAGAGGCTCAAGGGCTCAATCGCCTCAATAATCGCCTGGCTAACGTTCTTCAAGCTACTCTGGGATGCAGTGGGGGGAGGGAGGCCTGTCGTGTTGCTCCCCCTGCCCACCGGCTACTCGAAGGCGCCGTTCTTTACGTGGTTCCTCCTGAACAGCTTCTGGGCTGGCGCGCTGATAGATAAGGCGTGGAGGGGCGTGAAAGCACTAGTGCATACGGAGAGGTGAGGCCTCCTCTGCAGTACTCCTCGCCTATCAGGAGACGGGCCGTCCCCCTCACTCAAGTCAGGCACTCAGGCTCACTCTAAGTTAATCCCTCGACCCAGCGCTGAGGAGTGTCACATACCTCAGAGCCCTAAGCGCTGGAAGGCTCAGGGGGAACTCCTCAGCTGTCAAACCCATTGCGCGCTGGCTGGTAGAAAGTCTTATTAAACCTTAGACCTGATCCTCATTGCAGGTGATGTCATGAGCTCGGCAGGGAGAGCCTCGGGGTCTAAGAAACCCCATCTAAACTTAGTGGTGATTGGCCACGTGGACCACGGTAAGTCGACGCTGATGGGTAGGTTCCTCTATGAGATAGGCGCGGTGGATGAGAGGATAATCAGGGAGTACGAGGAGGAGGCGAAGAAGCTGGGCAGGGAGACGTGGAAATTCGCGTGGGTGCTTGATAAGCTCAAGGAGGAGAGGGAGAGGGGTCTAACCATAGACCTGGGCTTCTACAAGTTCGAGACTAGGAAGTACTTCTTCACGCTGATTGACGCGCCGGGCCATAGGGATTTCGTCAAGAACATGGTCACGGGCGCGAGCCAGGCCGACTGTGCACTCCTCGTCGTCAGCGCGAAGGAGGGCGAGTACGAGGCTGGCATAAGCCCAGGCGGCCAGACGAGGGAGCACGCATTCCTAGCGAAGACGATGGGCGTGGACCAGATAATGGTCGCGATCAACAAGATGGACACCGTCAACTACAGCCAGGAGAGGTACGAGGAGGTGAGGAGGGGCGTCGCCAGGCTCCTGAGGATGGTGGGCTACAACATCAATAAGGTGCAGTTCGTGCCTACCTCGGCCTGGTACGGCGACAACATCACTAAGAGAAGCGATAAGACGCCCTGGTACAAGGGCCCAACCCTCCTGGAGGCCTTCGACATGTTTGAGGAGCCCCCCAGGCCCATCGACAAGCCTCTTAGAATCCCAGTCCAGGACGTGTACTCCATCAGGGGCGTGGGCACTGTGCCTGTCGGCAGGGTCGAGACCGGCGTGCTGAAGGTGGGCGACGTCGTGGTCTTCATGCCGCCCAACGTGAAGGGCGAGGTCAAGTCAATAGAGACCCACCACGTTAGAATTGAGCAGGCGATACCCGGCGACAACATAGGCTTCAACGTCAAGGGCGTGGAGAGGAGCGCGCTGAGGCGCGGTTATGTCGCAGGCCACCCCGACAAGCCGCCAACCGTCGCCGAGGAGTTCGTCGGGAGGATATTCGTCCTGTACCACCCGACCGCTATAGCCGCTGGCTATACCCCAGTGCTCCACGTTCACACCGCGACAGTCCCAGTGAGATTCGTGGCCATCGAGAAGAAGCTGGACCCGAGGACCGGCGCTACCGTGGAGGAGAACCCATCCTTCATCAAGCAGGGCGATGCCGCGGTAGTGAGGTTCAAGCCGCTTAAGCCAGTGGTCATAGAGAAGTACTCCGAGATACCGCAGCTGGGGAGGTTCGCCGTCAGGGACTCAGGCAGGACCATCGCAGCTGGCGTAGTGATAGATATCAAGCCCATGGAGATTAAGTGAGGTAGAGTGACGAGATGCCCCGCGTAGTACGAATCAAACTATACAGCACCTCCGTCGAGGACCTAAACTCCGTATGCGAGGAGATCAAAGCAATCGCTAAGAGGACGGGAATAAAGATGCGAGGCCCCATCCCCCTGCCAACTAGGAGGCTGATAGTCACTGTGAGGAAGGCTCCCAGCGGCCAGGGCTACCATACCTTTGATCACTGGGAGATGAGGATACATAAGAGGATAATAGACATGGACGCCGACGAGCGGGCAATGCGGCAGTTGATGAGAATCAGAGTGCCCAGGAGCGTCAGAGTTGAGATAGAGATCAAGTAGGGCCATATTCACGTGCGGTCATCGGCATTTTTACCCGGGTAGAATCGTTAATAAGCCGCCTGTCCTACCTAAGCTAGGGCCGGGGTGGCCGAGTGGACCAAGGCGCCGGCCTTGAGCCGCTGGCGGGAAAGCCGGTACCCCCCTGGGGTGCCCGGGTTCGAATCCCGGCCCCGGCGCCATGCTCTTTAAGCGCTTAAGGGGCGTGCTAGTGTGAACTCCAGGGAGCGGTGCATAAGGGCTATAGAGAGGGAGGAGGTTGACATGGTGCCCCTCAACATCTGGATAGAGGCTCCTGAGCCCCTTAACAGCTTGATGGCGCACTTAGGCGTTGAGGAGTACGATAGGCTCCTGGAGGCACTGGGCGTGGACTACAGGGGGGATGTGGGGCTGAACATGGTCTCAATACGGCTGAAGGGGGGCTTTAAGGAGAGGTCCTACAGGGGTCTGGAGGGCAGGAGGTTATACAGGAACATGTGGGGAGTCGTCTATGCAATCTCAAGCGATGGGAGGACTACGATGCACGTGAAGCACCCGCTCCTAGAGATGGAGCTCGACGAGTACCCCTGGCCGGAGGTTGATGAGGAGAGCATCGCACAGGTGGAGGAGGCTCGTCGCAGGTACGAGGACTATTGCCTCATGGGGTACACGCTCCAGGCCTTCGAGACCCTCTGCGCCCTCTTCGGCTATAATGCGGCGCTCAGGGGCCTCATCACCGGGGATAAGAAGGTGTTGAAAGCCCTGGACAAGCTCTTCGAAATAACGTTCAGGCAGGCTGAGCTCCTGGTAGAGGCTGGCGTGGACCAGGTATACAATGGAGACGACGTGGGGGCTCAGACCACGATGATGATTTCTCCAGCTACCTGGAGGAGGTACTTGAAGCCCTATTACCAGAGGCTCGCGTACCTGGTGCACAAGGGCGGCGCCTTCCTCCACCTCCACAGCGATGGGTGGATAGAGCCGATAATCCCCGACCTGGTGGAGATAGGGGTCGACGTGCTGGAGCCTCTACAGCCCGAGGCCATGGATCCGCAGAGGGTGAAGGAGGCCTACGGCGATAAGCTCAGCTTCGAGGGTGCGATAAGCGTGCAGAGGACCCTGCCCTTCGGAACCCCTGAGGAGGTGGCTGAGGAGGCTAGGGAGAGGCTGGAGAGCCTAGGGCCCACCGGCTATATACTCAGGCCCTCCCACACCATCACGCCCGAGACCCCCATCCGCAACATAATAGCCCTATATGAGGCCGCTAACAACTACAGGAGAGTCGGGAGGCGCTAGCGCGCCACGCCTGGCACTAAGCCCAGGCTCCTCATCACGAGCTGCAGCCCCTCCCGCGTAACCTTGCCTGAGGGGCCCACCACCATCTCGCGAGGGGGGTATATCAGGTACCCCTTGTAGTACCCGCTGGGGTTAGCGTAGTAGAAGGTGTGGATGACGAATATCAGCAGGTTCAGCTGCCTAGCGGTAAACGTCCTCTCCAGCCTTCTAGCCTCCTCCTCATCTATCTCAACCCTCGCCATCAATGACTCTATGATCCCCTCCGGGTCCTCATCCATTGCTGAGAGCAGATCAGACAGCTCGAGGCCTGCATCCCTCAAGAAATCGGCTAGCGCCTCCTTCAACGTTATGACTCTCCTCAACAGCACCCACCCCCCGAGCCGTGCTAACTGCCTCGGAGGGCCTTATGAGGCTGGCGCCTCAAAGCCGGAAAGATAGAGCTAAAATTATCCGCTTACATTTCCTGCTGGGAGGAGGAACGTGAGTAGCGTCTGCCCATACCTCTACAGGGATGAGAGGGACCGCTTCATATGTTCAGTATCGGGCAACGAGGTGGATCCGGGCCTCATGCCCTGCCTCGCCAACTATAGGGAGTGCCCATTCTACACCTCAGCTGAGGAGAGGGAGGCAGCTCCCGTAGTTGAGGAGGTCCCCCCGCCCCCTGAGGCGCCAGCCGTGGAAGCTAAGCCTGCTGAAGTTAGGCCTGCAGAAGAGGCAGAGGTTGCAGTGGAGGAGATAGAGGAAGGCTTGCTCAAGGAGCTGGACGAGATAGAGGAGTGGGCGACTCGGCTAGCGGAGAGGTGGAGGGAGTACGAGGAGGATGCGAGGAAGCTCATGAGGATGTGGGAGGAGGCCAGCAAGACTGCCCAGTGGGCTGAGAGGGCGATCTCAAACGTGATTGACATGTACGAGAAGCTGCTCGACGACCTAGAGCTGAGGCTTAAGAGTGGCCTCCTCTCCGAGGGGGCCTATAGGGAGCTGAGAGAGGAGATCGAGGGGAGCTTGGAGAGGTACAGGAGGCTAAGAAGCGAGGTTGAGGAGCGGGTCAGGAGCGTTGAGAGGCTCGTCTTACCCCACATGCAGAGGGTCAAGGTGGCTGAGGCCAAGCCCGACTTGGGGAAGCTGAGAGTCAGCTTGATGAAGCTTGAGCAGATGTACAGGGAGGGCAAGGTGAGGAGGGAGACCTACGAGAGGCTGAAGAGGGAGCTGGAGACGAGGATCAAGTGGCTCGAGCAGCTAGCGGGTGAGGGTGCATGAGTAGGGAGGCACTGCTCCCCTCCGAGGCTAGGAGCTACGAGGAGTTCGCAGCCGCGCTGGACAGGCTGGATAAGGCCTGGGAGTCCTACGTCAGGGGGGTCAGAGAGCTAATGGAGGAGTGGGAGAAGGTGAAGGTGAAGCTACTCGAGAGGATCTCGAAGACCGAGGGCCTAATCGAGGCCATTAAGAACGAGGTTGAGGAGTTAAGGGTGGAGATCGCCCTGGGTCTGAGGAGCGAGGAGGAGAGCAAGGAGGAGGTAGAGAGGCTTGAGGAGAGGAGGGCAAGGCTTGAGGATCGCCTCAAGGCGCTGCGCGGCTTCCTGGAGGACATAGAGACGAGGGTCAGGGAGCACCGGGAGCGGGTCATGGGGCGCTGAAGATAATGCCGCCGCCCCGCCGCTTGACCACGAGCTCCCCAAGCTCCGAGGAGCCCTTAGCCTTAGCCTGCTCCCTCAGTGCCTTCAGCAGGGCCCTGTAGTGCTTCCTGCACAGGAAGTACCTGCTGCCCTCTAGCTCCACGATGTACAGGCCAGCCTCCCTACACCTGTAGTAGCTGCACGTAGGTCTCCTCGCCACAGCTTAAGGAGGCTGAGGGCCCCTTATGAGGCTGGCGCTCCCCTAGCTATAGGAGTAGCTCAACCAGCTCCCTAGCCGCCTCGCCGGGATCGGGCGAGGCGTACACGTACCTGCCCACTACCAGTATGTCGGCGCCTGCCTCGAGATATAGCGCGGCGCTCTCAGGCGTGATCCCCCCCGCCACGGCCAGCTCAGCCCTGAGCGAGCTGGCTAGCTCTCCTAACACCTCGGCTACCGAGGCCCTGTCGACCCCCTTAGCCCTCTGGACATCCACCGGGACGTGGTAGCACACTACGTCCACGTTAAGTTCATCCAGCTCCAGGGCCCTAGCCAGGGGGTCGTCGACGCACATCAGGTCACCTATCACCTTCCCGCCCATCCTGTGTGCGGCGTCGACTACGCGCGCAATGGTCTCGTCGCTTGCGACAGCCAGCACAGTGGTGTAGGATGCGCCATTGCCTATGGCGAGCTTGGCCTC